>NZ_VRUZ01000133.1:0-8824 GCF_008039485.1 Methylobacterium sp. WL69
GGTGCGGCCGGCGCCCCGATCCCCACCCGTCCGCCAGACCGGACGGGTTCGACGGATCGGCCGTGCCCCGTGGCGCGGCCCCGAGCGCTCGTGCCCTCAGGACGACCATGCCCCCCTCCCTCTCCGGCGACGCCGCATCCTTGGCCGCGCCCGTCCGCCTCTCCCGCGAGGCGGTCTACCGCGCCGTGTGGCGCTGGCACTTCTATGCCGGGCTGATCTGCCTGCCGTTCCTGATCCTGCTCTCGACCACGGGGGCGCTCTACCTGTTCAAGGACGAGATCAACGCCGCCCTGTTCACCCGGCGCTTCGTCGTGCCCGCCTCGGACCGGGCGCCCCTCGGGCCGGACCGCCTCGTCTACGTGGCGAGCCAGGCGGTGCCGGATGCCACCCCCCTCACCTACCTCGACCCCGCCGGCCCGACGGCCCCGGCCGTGGTCACCCTGGCGAAGGACGGCGCCAAGACCCTGGTCACCCTCGACCCCCGCACGGGCGACGTCCTCGGCCGCGTCGCGGCGGATGCCGAGGTGATGGCGGTGATCCGGCGCCTGCACAGCCTGAGCTATTTCGGACGGATCGCGAACGGCCTCGTCGAGGTGGTGGCGGGCTTCCTCGTTGTGCTCGTGATCACCGGCACCTACCTGTGGTGGCCGCGCGGACGGTCCGGCGGGGTCGTCACGGTCCGGGGCACGCCCGGCCGGCGGGTGTGGTGGCGCGATCTTCACGCGGTCACGGGCCTCGTCGCCGGGGGCGGCCTGCTGTTCCTGGCGCTTACGGGCCTGCCCTGGTCCATCGTCTGGGGCCAGCAGCTGCGGGCCGTGTCCAACGCCGCCGGCCTCGGCCAGCCGAGCGCCCTGTGGGCGCAGGTTCCGGTCTCCCGGATTCCCATGGGCGCGGCGCTCACCACCGCCGGCTGGGCCCTGGAGGACGCGCCCGTGCCCCTGTCGCGGCCCGCGCCCGGCCAGCCCATCGGCCTCGACCGGACGGCGGCGATCCTGACGGAGCGCGGCATGCCGGCGGGCTACGAACTCGCCCTGCCCGTGGGCGGGACCGGGGTTTACGCCGCCGCCGCCTACCCGCGCGACGTCACCCGCCAGCGCATGATCTCCCTGGACCAGTACACCGGCCAGGCCCTCGTCGACGTGCATTTCGCCGAGATCGGCCTCGTCGGCCGGGCGATCCAGTGGGGCATCGGCCTGCACAAGGGCGAGATTTTCGGCCGGCTCAACCAGCTCGTCATGCTGGCGGTGTGCCTCGCCTGCCTCCTGCTCAGCGTCACCGCCGGGGTGATGTGGTGGAAGCGCCGCCCCTCGGGGAGTCTCGGCATCCCGCCCTGGCCGCGCGCTCCCGGAATCGTCGCCGGCGTCACGCTCCTCGTCCTGGGCCTCGGCGCCCTGTTCCCCCTGACCGGCGCGGCGATCCTGGCGATGATCCTGCTGGATTGCGGCGGCCGGGCCCTGGCCGGGCGGATCGCGGCCTGAAGACCGATCCCACCGGGCGCGTCGCCCGTGTCTCCCGCCCCGATCCGGACCCGTCTCGGCATCGTCCTGGTGATCCTGGCCCTGTGGCTCCAGGCCCTGGCGCCGGGCGCGGCCCTGCGCCTGCCCGCCCCCGACCCCATCACCGATGCCTTGGCCCACGCGATCATCTGCGGCCCTGGCGCGCCGGCCGCCGTGGCGTCCGAGGATGGGATGCCGGGACCTTGCGCGTCCTGCCCGTTCTGCGCCGGCATCGCGACAGCCCCCCTGGTCCCGGCCGGCCCGCAGGTGGCGCGCGCCGCCCACTGGCACGCCGTGGCCTGGGCGACCCCGCCGCCGACACCCTCCCTGCGCCGGCCCCGGCCCACCGGCCAGCCCCGCGCGCCGCCCATTCCGTCCTGATCCCGTCGCCCCTCCCCTTCGACCGATCGGACGCGTTTCCCATGTTGCTGTTCTCTCCCACGAGGCTGCCCGTCTTGCCCACGAGGCGGCGCCTCGGCCCCTTGCTCGGCCCCTTGCTCGGCCCCTTGCTCGCCCTCCCCGTCACCTGCCTCGGTGCACGGGCGCAGGACGCGCCCAGCGTCACCCTCGACGAGGTCTCCGTCGTCGGCGACGGCACCGGTCTCCCGGCCGGACGCGGCGGCTTCGGCGTCGCCTCCCGGCCGGGCTCGGCCCCGAGCGTCATCGAGAACCCCGTCGGCCAGATCGTCACCGCCATCGGCCGCGACGGCGCCATCGCCGACCGGCCGGCGACGAGCATCGGCTCCGTCCTGCTGGAGAGCCCCGGCGTCACCGTGCGCCAGGGCAACGGGGCGCGGGACGTCGTCATCTCCGTGCGCGGCAGCAACGCCCGCTCCACCGGGGTGACCAAGAACATGGTGGTGCTGGAGGACGGCTTCGTCCTGACCCAGCCCGACGGCGCCTCGCGCTTCGACCTCGTCGATCCGCGCGCCTATTCCCGCATCGACGTGTTCCGGGGGCCGCAATCGGCCCTGTTCGGCAACTACGCCACGGGCGGCGCCATCGCCTTCCGCACCCGCACGGGCCGGGAGATCTCGGACGGGAAGGTCTTGGGCTACGAGATCGGCACCGACGCCGGCAGCTTCGGCTACTTGAGCAACTACTTCACCGTCGGCGGCGCCAGCGGCCCGGTGGAGATCAGCCTGTTCGCCAGCGACGTCCGCGCCAACGGCTACCAGGAGCATTCGTCCTACGACACCCAGACCATCAACCTGCTGGCGAGCTACACCCCGACGCCGGACAACCGCTTCACCCTGAAGGTGATCAACAATGATCTCCACGCCGACATCCCGGCACGGTCGTCCCTCAACCAGTACCGGATCAACCCGTATCAGCGCGGCTGCGCCTCGGCGGCGACGGCGGCGCCCGGCTGCACCACCTTCAGCTTCTTCCGCAACGGCGCCTTCGGCGCCACCGTGCCGGTGACGGCGGCCGAAGTCGGCCTGGAGCGCAAGGACCGGCGCACCATCGTGGCGGCCCGCTGGGAGCACGATGTCGATGCCGAGACCACGTGGCGCACGCAGGTGGGCTTCGACGAGCGCAACTACAACCAGCCGTTCTTCACCAGCTCCGGCCGGGGCAGCATCCCGTCCTACAACGTGATGAGCGACATCACCCACCGCTCGGAGCTGTTCGGGCTGCCGGCGGTGAGCTACGCGGCGCTCTCCTTCAACGCCCTCGACGCCCACGCCACCACCTTCAACCTGCAGCCCCTGGCGGGACCAACCCTGGGCGCCCTCATCGGCGACCAGGTGGCGCAGCAATCGAACCTCGGCGGGCGGGCGCGCACGGAGATCGCCCTGTCCCCGGCCTGGACCGGCGTCGTCGGGATCAGCGCCGAGAACACCTGGATCACCGGGCAGAACCGCGCCTACGCCTACTCCGCCGCCGGCCGCACGACGACGCCGGCTTTGGCCGACCGCAGCTTCCTCAACGTCGCCCCCGAACTCGCCCTGGTCTATCGGCCGAGCACCGAATGGGCGTTCCGGGGCCGCGCCGCCACGGGCTACACCACCCCGGCGGCCGGCAACCTGTTCGTGACCCCGGCCGGCGTGCCGGGCAACAACACCGGGCTCCAGACCCAGGAGAATCTCGGCTTCGACCTCGGCACCGACTGGACCCCGTGGGAGGGCCTGCGCGTCAGCCTCACGGGCTTCTACGAGTTCTTCCGCAACGAACTCGTGTCGCAGAGCCCCGGCGCCGGGCTCCTGGCCTACACCTTCAACGCCCCGGCCTCGGAGCATCGCGGCGTCGAACTCGCCGCCGACTGGGCGTTCAGCCCCGGCTGGCGCGGCACCCTCGCCTACACGTTCGACGATCAGATCTACACGAACTACGTCGAGCAGCTCAGCGCCGGGAGCGTCACCGCCCGGTTCGACCGGGCCGGCCGGCTCATCCCCGGCGTACCGGCCCACCAGCTCCTGGCCCGCCTCGGCTACGAGCAGGTCGGCGGGCCCCTCGCGGGGGTCGGCGGCTTCGTCGAGGTGGTGGCGCAGGACGGCTTCTTCATCGACAACGCCAACACCCTGAAGGCGCCCGGCTACGCCCTCGTCAACGCCAACCTCCATTACGTCACCGACCTGCCCGGCGGCTACGCCATGCGCCTCAACCTCTACGTCGAGGGGCGCAACCTCCTCGATCGGACCTACGTGGCCTCGGCCCAGAACCTCGCCAACGGCCTCAGCGCCACCACCGGCCTGCCCACGGGACCGGCGGCCCTGGCCGGCGTCACCGGCTCCGTCTATGCCGGCGCCCCGCGCACCGTCATGGCCGGGATGAAGCTGTCGTTCTGACGCCCGTACCCCGCGCCGCTTCGCGGCGCGGGCGAAGGGACCGGCCGGTTCCGATCGCGAGGACGTGACGGTCGCACCGGTCCGTGCGGCCGGTTGCGCCATCCCGGCGCACCTCCCCGAACGGATCGCAACGCGCCGGGCGCGCGTTCACCCCCCGAATTCGTAGTCATTCCAAACAGCGCACCCGCCGGTGAAAACCGGGGTCCGCGCCACGGCTGTCCGGCCGGTGGGAATGAACGCCGGGGATGCGTGCATGACCGAGAAGACCGAGACCGCCAGACTTTCGGGCCCCAGCCGGCGCAAGGTCATGGAGGGCTGCGCCGCCGTGGCCGCCTTCGGGGTGGCGGGTTTCGGCCGGCCGGCCTTCGCCGCGCCGGCACCCGCCCCCGGCGATCCGGCGCCGCAGACCATGCCGGTGCGCCTCACCATCAACGGGCAGGACCGCGACCTCGTCCTCGACACCCGCACCACCCTCCTCGACGCCCTGCGCGAGCACCTCGACCTCAACGGCACCAAGAAGGGCTGCGACCACGGCCAGTGCGGCGCCTGCACGGTGCTGGTCGATGGCCGGCGCATCAATGCCTGCCTGACCCTCGCCGCCATGCACGAGGGCGACCACATCGAGACCATCGAGGGCCTGGCGAAGGGCGAGGCGCTGCACCCGCTCCAGGCCGCCTTCCTCGAACATGACGGCTACCAGTGCGGCTACTGCACGCCGGGCCAGATCTGCTCGGCCAAGGGCATGCTCGCCGAGGTCGAGGCGGGCTGGCCGAGCCATGCCAGCGCCGATCTCCTCGCCGCGCCGAAGCTCACCGAGGTCGAGATCCGCGAGCGCATGAGCGGCAACCTGTGCCGGTGCAGCGCCTACCCGAACATCGTCGCTGCCATCGGCGACGCCGCCGGGCGCCAGGGCTGAGTTAACCATGTTTCACGGGAAACACCGTCCCGGCCCGGCCCCTCGGGCGCGCGGCCGGGTCCTCCACGGGGCCACACCAGAACGGGCACCACGCCGATGAAAGCCTTCACGTATGCCCGGCCGAAAACCGTCGCGGAAGCGGCCGAGATGGCGGCGGCGCAGCCGAACACCCGCTTCATCGCCGGCGGCACCAACCTCCTCGACCTGATGAAGCTCCAGGTCGAGACGCCGGCCCACCTCGTCGACGTGAACCGCCTCGGCCTCGCCGAGGTCACCGAGACCGGCGACGGCGGCCTGCGCGTCGGCGCCCTGGTGCGGAACTCGGATCTCGCCGCCCATCCGCGCATCCGCAAGGATTACGCGGTGCTGTCGCGGGCCCTCTTGGCCGGGGCCTCGGGCCAGCTCCGCAACAAGGCGACCACCGCCGGCAACCTGCTGCAGCGCACTCGCTGCCCGTATTTCTACGACACCACCCAGGCCTGCAACAAACGGGCGCCGGGGTCCGGCTGCGCCGCCATCGGCGGGTTCACCCGCATCCACGCGGTGCTGGGGGCGAGCGACGCCTGCATCGCCACCAATCCGTCCGACATGGCCGTGGCCCTGCGGGCCCTCGACGCCGCCGTCGAGACCGTGGACGCCAAGGGCGCGGAGCGCACGATCCCGCTTGCCGAGTTCCACCGCCTGCCCGGCGACACGCCGCAGATCGAGACCGCCCTGAAGCCCGGCGAACTCGTCACCGCCGTGACCCTGGGCAAGCCGGTTCCCGGCGCGCACCTCTACCGCAAGGTCCGCGACCGGGCCTCCTACGCCTTCGCGATCATCTCCGTGGCGGCGGTGATCGACAAGGGACCGGACGGCAAGGTCCGCGCGGCCCGCCTCGCCTTCGGCGGCCTCGCCCACAAGCCGTGGCGGGTGCCGGCGGCCGAGGCGGCCCTCGTCGCCTCGAACGGCGATGCCGACGCCGCCGCCGACGCGGTGCTGGCGGGGGCGAAGGGCCAGGGCACCAACGACTTCAAGATCCCCCTGACCCGCCGGACCCTGCGCGCCGTCGTCGCCGAAGCCCTCGGGGCCTGACGCCGTCCGAGCCCGCCGCGACGCCAAATCCCGAAAGAATCAGGAACCGTCCGATGGACATGAACCAGCCGATCGGCCGCACCCCCCTCGACGACAAGCCCGACGGCCTGCTGGGCAAGCCCATCGACCGGATCGAGGGCCGTCTCAAGGTGACGGGCGCGGCGCCCTACGCCTACGAGACCCGCGAACTCAGGAACCCCGCCTACGGCGCCCTCGTCGAGGCCGGGATCGCCAAGGGCCGCCTCCGCAGCCTCGACGTCGCTGCGGCCCGCGCCATGCCGGGCGTGCTCCACGTGATGACCCACGAGAACGTGCCGCCCCAGGGCGAGAAGAAGGAGCAGGTGTCACCCGTCCTGACGGGAACCGAAATCCGGCATCACGGCCAGCCCATCGCCTTCGTGGTGGCCGAGACCTTCGAGCAGGCCCGCGCCGCCGCCGCCACCATCAAGGCCGAGTACGCGAAGGAGACCGGCGCCTACGACCTGCGCGCCGGCATGGCGGGCGCGCAGGTGCCCAAACAGATGCAGAGCCCGCCGGATTCGGCGCTGGGCGATTTCGAGGGCGCCTTCGCCAAGGCCGCCGTGCAGGTGGATGTCGAGTACACCACCCCGGTCCAGACCCACGCGATGATGGAGCCGCACGCCACCATCGCCTCCTGGGAGGGCGACCACGTCACCCTGTTCACGGCGAACCAGATGCTGAACCGCGGACAGGTGTCCCTCGCCTCGGTGTTCGGCCTGCCGCCGGAGAACGTGCGCCTCGTCAGCCGCTACATCGGCGGCGGCTTCGGCGGCAAGCTCCAGCCCCAGGCCGACGCGATCTTCGCGGCCCTCGGCTCCAAGGCTGTGGGCCGGCCGGTGAAGGTGGCGCTGACCCGCCAGCAGGAGTTCCACGTCACCACCCGGCGCTCGGACACGATCCAGCGCCTGCGCCTCGGCGCCGGACCGGACGGCAAACTCGTCGCCATCGGCCACGAATCCTGGTCCGACACCACGCCGGGCGATGGGTTCTACGAGACCTCGGCCAACGCGACGCGCTCCCTCTACGCCGCGCCGAACCGGATGACGAAGCATCGCCTCGCCACCCTCAACCTGCCGGTGTCCTCGTCCATGCGCGCGCCCGGCGAGGCGGTGGGCATGCTGGCCCTCGAATGCGCCGTGGACGAACTCGCCGAGGAGCTGAAGATCGATCCCGTCGAGCTGCGCATCCGCAACGAGCCGACACAGGACCCCGAGAAGGGCGTGCCGTTCTCCACCCGCCAGCTCGTGCCGTGCCTGCGCGAGGGCGCGGCCCGCTTCGGCTGGGACAGGCGCCGCGCCGCCGGCACGACGCGGGACGGGCAATGGCTCGTCGGCATGGGCGTCTCGGCCGCCGCCCGCCTCAACCCGCTGATGGCGTCCTCCGCCGCCATCCGTCTCGAGGGCGACGGCACCGTCACCGTCCGCATGGCGATGACCGACATCGGCACCGGCACCTACACGATCCTGGCGCAGATCGCCGGCGAGATGCTCGGCCTTCCCGTGGAGCGGGTCCGGGTCGAGCTCGGCGACACCCGCTTCCCGAAGGCCGCCGGCTCCGGCGGCTCGTTCGGCGCGGGCAGCGCCGGCTCGGCCCTCTACGTCGCCTGCGAGTCCCTGCGGGCGAAGATCGTGGCGGCGGCCGGTCTCGGGCCGGAGGAGGCGCGCTTCGAGCAGGGACGCGTCGTCTCCGGAAACCGCTCGGAGAGCCTCGCCGACATCGCCGGGCGCCGCGGGGACATCGAGGCGACGGGCGAGATCAAGCCCGGCACCATGAAGGAGGCGTTCTCGCAATACTCCTACGGCGCGCACTTCGCCGAAGTCGGCGTCGATGCCGATACGGGCGAGGTCCGCCTGCGGCGCATGCTCGGGGTGTTCACCGGCGGGCGCATCCTCAACGCGAAGACGGCGCGCTCGCAGGCCATCGGCGGCATGGTGTTCGGCGTCGGCGCGGCCCTGATGGAGGAAGTGGTCGTCGACCCGCGCACGGGCCACTTCGTCAATCACGATCTCGCCGAGTACCACGTGCCGACGCATGCCGACATTCCGGCCATCGACGCGGTGTTCCTGCCCGAACTCGACGACAAGGCCAATCCGCTCAAAAGCAAGGGCTTGGGCGAACTCGGCATCTGCGGCGCCGGGGCGGCGCTCGCCAACGCCGTCTACAACGCCACCGGCGTGCGGATTCGCGACTACCCCCTCACCCTCGACAAGGTTCTGCGCGGCCTGGAGACCCGGGATCGCGCCCCGGCGCGCCCGACCTGACGCATCGGGACCGGATGCCCCCAAGACGTCGTCGGGGCTCGCGGCACGAAGTCCATGCCGTTGTGACACGCGACGTCGACTTCGGCCGAACGGAGTCTTTCCCGACATTTCTGCGAAGCCCGGCCCCGGCGGGCAATCCTGTGCAGTGTTTCCGGGCGGGCCCGCAACGCAACAGGTTCGAAAGGAGGATGCGGCAGGAGTGTCGCGTGCGCGCGCCCTCGCGGCGCATCCCACAAGGCCCGATGCCCCATGGCCCCCTCGCCC
>NZ_VRUZ01000134.1:0-8549 GCF_008039485.1 Methylobacterium sp. WL69
GCTTGGCGAGCATCTGGAGGATGCGGTCCTCGGCGGCGATGGGGATGGTGAAGATGATGAGGTCGAGGCGGGTGGTGCGGGCATAGGCGACGAGGTCGTCGACGGTGCCGAGCTTGGGGTAGCCCGCTACCACGGTGTCGGAGCGCCGGTCGCCGCGGTCGTCGAACACGCCGACGATGCGGATGCCGGACTCGGCCTGACCGTCGAGGGCGCGGATGAGGTCCTCGGCCACGGGCCCGCCGCCGACGATGGCCGTGCGCCGGTCGAAGCGGCCGTGCCGCATTCGCGTCCCGACGAGGCGGGCGACGGCGAAGCGCCCGGCCAGGAGCAGGACGAGGCCGCCGCCGTAGAGGTTCGCGAGCCAGGCCCGGGCGCAGGGATCGGCGGCCTCCGCCAGGAGAAGGCCGGCGGCGACCGCGAGGACGGCCGCCGTCCAGGCCGCCGCGAGCCGCAGGCCCGTGCGGACGAACCGGCGTACCGCGTCGATGCGATAGGCGCCGGCGGTCTGGAACAGGACGACGGCCAGGATGGCGACGCCGGCGGCGGCGGCGACGGAGCGGAACGAGAGTGGAGCGAGGCAGGACGGGGACAGGCGCTGAACTGCGACACCGAGGGCAACGATGAGGAGGAACTCGCCGATCCGGATGCAATCGGCGAGCACCACGGGGGAGATCGGCTCTCCCCTCCCGGCGGATCTCCGCCCCGGCCTCCGCGGCGCCCCGGCGGGCAGCGTCGCGGGACCGGCGGCCTGCCGGTCCGTCTGGCCCGCCGCTTCCAGCAGGGCGCGGACGTCGAAGGCGGCCATCGAAGCCTCCCAGTTCTCGGGGCTCCGCCCGCGTCATGGCATTCGGGGTGCCTCATGAAACGCCCGGTCATGGCCGGCCCCAGTCCGGGGCAGCACGGCACGAGGGGCATTCCGTGAGGGTTCGCACGTCCGAAAACCCATGGCAGGGCCGCCTGACGGAACGTTTAACGCGATCCGCCGGATCGCGTGCGATCGGGCCGCGCCTGGGGATACGGTCTCAGAAGTAGCTGACCCAGGCCGCGGTGCTCCGGCGCTTGAGCCGGACGGCCCAGCGGCAGGCGGGGTAGAGCGCCAGGCCCAGACCGCCGGCGATGAGCCAGAGGGAGCCTGCGTCCGGTGCCTCGATCCGCCCGGAGGGGCCACCGTACCCGGCGTGGAGCAGCCCGTCATGGAGCAGGCGCAGGGCGTAGAGGTGCGCCACGTAGAAGAACAGCGGCACGCCGCCGAAGGTGCGGAGCCAGTCGAGCCGGCGCGGCGGGACCGCTTCCAACGCTGCCAGCCCGACGAATCCGAGGCCGAGGGTCGCAAGGAGGAAGCAGGCCGAGGGCGGGTACTTCGTCAGGTTCAGGAACCCCATGAGCGTCGCGTCCCAGGTGGCGCCTATCTGCCACGGCACCGGCTCGCCGTAGCCGTTGAGGCCGCGCAGGATCGTGAACCCCGCCAGGGCCGCCGTCCCGAGGCCGAGGAGCCGGCGACGGCGAAGCGGAGCCGGATCGGCGAACCAGGGCCCCAGGGCATAGCCGGCCGCGATGACTCCGATCCAGGGCAGGATAGGATAGGAAGTGCGGGCCACTCCCCAGGGCAGGTCGATGAACCCGCGCTGGTGCAGGATCGCCCAGAGGGTGTAGCCGGGCTCGCCCGGCACGAACACCAACGGCGTCAGCAGGTTGTGCCCGAGCACGATCGCCAGGGCGACGCCGGTGAGCGCCGCGCGGGGCAGCCACAGCAGGCCCGCCAAGGCGATCATGCTGACGCCGATGGCCCAGATCACCTGGAGGTAGAGGATCGGCGGCAGGAGGCTGCGCGTCCAGGCGACGTTCACCAGGGTGACCTCGATCAGCATCAGGATCAGGCCGCGCTGGAGCAGGAAGGCCGAGGCCCTGGCCCGGTCGCCGTGCTTCTCGGCGTAGAGGCTGGCGGACAGGCCGGTCAGCAGGACGAAGACCGGCGCGCAGAGATGCGAGGCCGCCCGGCTCCAGAACAGGCCGGGGTCCGTCGCGGTAAGATCCATCGGGTCGCGGACCTGATGATGCAGGTAGAAGAAGTCCCGCACGTGATCCACGAGCATGAGCAGCATCACGAGCCCGCGCAGGGCATCGATGGACCCGATGCGCGGGCCGGTCCGCAGGCTCGCCTCGGTGTCCGTCATCGCTCCGCCCCCTCGTCCAGGGTGTGGAGCAGCTTCTGCACGCAGCCCGCCGCCCAGACCGTGCCGCCCCGGGGCTTGCGCACGCCGCGCCGCGTCATGGCGCGGGCGATGCCGCTCGGCGTCCTGAACCCCTCCGCCCGGATCTCCATCAGGATCGGCGCGAGGCCGCGCGCGAACCCCCGCGCGCGGGCCTTGGCGGCCCGACGCCCGGCATCGCCGGAGCGGAGGGGGCGCGGTCCGGCACCGGATCCATCGGGCATGGGGTCCATCGCGGTTGGGAGCATGGAGCGCGGCGCGGTCCGTCTCATGCCGGCCAGATCCTCAGCCGGACCCAGGCAGCCAGCGCGAGGCCGACACCCACGGCGGTGAGCCACGCCAGGGCGCGCAGGGACGCATCGCGCCCGGCGTCGAGATCCAGGGTGGGCTGGAATCGGGGCACGGCGTCGTAGGCGTCGAAGTCGAGCCGGGCCTGGCAACCGGCGCAGACCGGCACCGGGTTCAGGGCCTGCGCGACGATGCGCGGCTCGAAGAACGCCCGCAGGGTCCGCCGGTAGGCGGCGGCCGAGGCGAGGAAGGCGGCGTGTCGCCCGGCATCGGTCCCGGCGGCGCCCTGGAGGGCGAAGTCGAACGTGGTGACGGGCGAGGCCAGGGCGAGCCACCGGCTCAGCGCGGCGATCTGCCGGTCATACGTGCGAAAGCTTTCGCGATGGGCGTCGAGCTCGGCGTCGTAGTGGGCGTCGCGGGCGAGGCGCTTGAT
Source organism: Methylobacterium sp. WL69 (assembly GCF_008039485.1). Taxonomy (NCBI): domain Bacteria; kingdom Pseudomonadati; phylum Pseudomonadota; class Alphaproteobacteria; order Hyphomicrobiales; family Methylobacteriaceae; genus Methylobacterium; species Methylobacterium sp. WL69. The sequence continues at coordinate 2,932 of NZ_VRUZ01000134.1, forward strand.
CTCAGGCGCCTCGACGAGGTCGGCTCGCTCCGCCGCACCAGGGATTCGGTTCAACCACTGGGCCGTCAGCCGCGGCCCCGCGCTGCCATTGATGAAGGCGTCCTGCACCTGCCGGCTCGCATCGATGGCGGCGATGCGCGAGGGTTTGTTCGTGAAAAGATCGGCCGCGAGGGAGGCCGCCGCCGGGACCACCACCGTGAACAGGGTCCAGGCCAGGACGAGGATCGACAGGGCGGCCACGGCGCCCCGCCACAGGGTCGCGACGAGGGCACAGGCGGCGACCCACAGGAGGATGTAGGCGGCGAGCGTGCCCGCCAGCAGCGCCAGGGTGGTGGTGGTGCCGACGACGGACCGGATCGCCCCCGTCGCCCAGAGGGCGAACCCGGCTTGCGCCAGGATCGCGGCCACGAGAATGCCTGCCACGGCTCCGAATTTCGCCCCCGCCACGGCGCGCGGCCCGATGGGCTGGGCGGCGATCAGGCGGAGCGTACCGGAATCCCCCTCGGCCGAGAGGCGGGTCCCGGCGAGGGCGATGACGGCGAGCGGCACGAGGACGGCGAGCACGAAGGCGAAGTCGAAGGCGCCGAGCTTGAGCCGCGCCGCCGACCCGAGTTCGTAGGCGACATCGTCGAAGACGGTACTCGACCCGAAACTCACCCGCACGAGCGCCGGCTGCACGTCGGACTGCCCGGTCGCGAGGGCCGCGAGGGGGCTCGGTGGCTTGACGGCGTGGACGGTGAGGAACTGCGTCATGTAGCCGAAGGCGTTGGTCGGGTCCTGCCAGGCGTTGATCTTGACCGGCGTTGGCTGCACGTAGCGGGCGAAGGTCTCGCGGGCGGTGGCGACGGCGCGCGCTTCCTCCGCGGCTGCCCCCGCGAGGGCGGCGCGCTCGGCGTCCACCCGCGCGGCGCCCATGTGGGCGCCGAGCAGCAGGGCGGCGAACAGGGTCGCGAGCACCGCCCAGGTCAGCTTTTCGCACAGGACCATGCCGGTCTCGACGGCGAGGAGGCGGAGGGCGCGGCTCATAACTTCACCGCTCTCATAACTTCACCGCTCTCATGGCTTCATGATTTTCATGGCTTCAGCCGCCGGATCGCCAGGGCGGCGGCCCCGCCGAGGACGGCGAGCCACGCCGCCAGGATGGCGAAGGGCACGGCGAACGTCGCGCCGGCCAGGGGCATCGGGACATAGTCGAAGGGCGGCACCGTCTCCCAGAGGTCGTGGCCGGCGGTGTAGCGGCGCTCCCCGCCCTGCGGATTGTCGATGATCGCCCGGTTCATCCGCTCCGAGATTCCCCGCCGGTAATGTTCGGCGGCCCAGACGAAGCGGACGTGCTGGGGGAAATCCGTCCCCGCGAGGGTGGCGGAGAGCGCCTGGAGGGCGATGCGCGGGGACAGGAGCCCGGCCCAGGCATAGGCCCGCTCCTGGCGCAGCAGGCTGTCGAAGAAGGCGCCGAACGCGGCGTCGAACACCGCGAAATTGTGCTGCTCGTTCTCGCTGCTCAGCAGGCCGCGCAGATCGACGGGCAGGGCGTCGGGCGCCGTGACGCCGTAGCGGGCGAGGATGGCCTTGGCGCGTTCGTCGCTGGCCTCCGCCGTGCGGTGGCCCCGGACCGCATCGTCGATCCGGGCACGGGTGTCGCGGTAGGACAGCGCCGGCGCGGCGGCTTCGACCCCGACGGTGGCGAGGCGGGGGGCCGCCACGCACAGCAGCACCCAGGCCAGCAGGGACGCGGCGAGCGCCGCCCGCGCCGTACGGGCCGTGAGCGACAGGGTCATGGCGAGGATCAGGAACGCGGCCGCATAGGCGAGCTGCACGGCCACCCACGGGACGAGGCGCGGCCACACCTCCCAGCCGGGTGCGTCGAGGCTCGCCGCCGCGAGGCCGCCGAGGACCAGCAGCGGCAGCCCGACGACGAGGGCGAGCGCGGAGAGGAGCGCGGCGAGACGGGCCGTGAAGAGCCGGCCCGGCGCGGCGCCGTTGCCGAGGGCCAGCCGCAGGGTGCCGCGCTCGCGGTCGGCGGCAAAGGCCGAGAAGCCGAGCAGGATCGCGAAGAGCGGCACGATGAGTTGGACGATGTCGGCGACGCTGCCGAGGCCGGCGCGCGCCAGGGGATTGGCGTCCTGCACCGCACGGAAGACCGCATCGTTGAACAGGTGGGCCTCGATGCGGACCATGCGACCGGTATAGGGCTCGACGCCGGGATCGAGGATTGCGAGGGGCGCGGACGGCTTGAACACCCACAGGCCGTAATGGTCGGCCGAATGCGGGGTCTTGGCATCCTGGCCGAGCCAGCGGCCGCGCTCGGCCTGGGTGATCCGCTGGACATCGTCGGCGTCGCGGACGGCCTGCCGCCAAGCCCCGACGAGGGCGACGCTCAGGAGGACCACGAGGACGGCACCGATCCAGCGCAGGCGGGCGTCGCGCAGGAGCTGGCCGAGTTCGGCCCGGACCAGCCTCACGACGCGAGCCGCTCGATGTACAGGCGTTCCAGGGCCGCGTGGTCGAGGCGCGCGGGGTCGATCTCCTCGACGATGCGGCCGGCCTGCAGCACGCCGACCCGGTCGGCCACTTCCTTGACCCGGTAGAGGTCGTGGGTCGCCATCAGCACCGTGGTGCCGCGGGCGGCCGCCGCGCGGATCACGGACGAGAAGTCCGCCGACGCGCTCGGGTCGAGGCCCGAGGTCGGCTCGTCGAGGAGCAGCAGGCGGGCGCGGCGCGCCAGGGCGATGGCGATGCCGACCTTCTGGCGCATGCCCTTGGAATAGCTGGCCGCCTTGCGCGTGTGCGCCTCGAGCGCGAGGCCGGCCTGCCCGAGCAGGCGGTCCGCTTCGTCCCGGGCGAGCGCGAGCCCCGCGAGCGTCGTGAAGTAGCGCAGGTTCTCCCGGCCCGAGAGCCCCGGATAGAGCGCCACCTGCTCGGGAATGTAGGCGATGGCCGCCCGCGCCGCGATGGGGGCGGCGCCGGCATCGATCCCGCAGACCCGGACCGTGCCGGTATCCGCCCGGAGGAAGCCGAGGATGAGGTTGATGGTCGTGGTCTTGCCGGCGCCATTGGGACCGAGCAGGGCGAAGACCTCGCCGGCGCGAAGCGTCAGGGTCAGGCCGTCGAGGGCCGTGCGGCCGCCGAAGCGCTTGACCACGTCGCGGATCGCCAGGACCGGATCGGGTGCGTACCTCATCAGAACCGCACCGAGACGGTGCCGGTGAAGCGCCGCGGCGCGCCCGGATAGACCCGGAACACGTTGAGCGAGCTCTCGTAGATCTCACTGTCGAAGATGTTCTCGACGTTGAAGCCGAAGCGGATGTTTTCGTAGCGGTAATAGGCGAGCGCGTCGGCGACGACATAGGCCGGCAGGACGAAGCCGGTGCCGCTCGCGTCGCCGGCGCGTTCGCCGACTCCGCGCACGCCGCCGCCGATCCCGAGGCCCGCGTAGGGGCCGGACTGGACCTCGTAGACGGCGAGCAGGCTGCCGCTGTGCTTGGGGATGTTGATGAGCGCCGCCCCCACCGGCAGGACGTTGTCCTTCGTCACCACGGCGTCGGCGTAGACGTAGCCGCCGATGAGGCGCAGCTCCGGCGAGATCTGGCCCGTGGCCGTGAATTCGAAGCCCTGGCTGCGCACTCCGCCCGCCGCGAGGGAGAATCCGCTGTTGTTGGGGTCCGGGGTCAATACGTTCTCGCGCTCGATGCGGAACGCCGCGCCCGTGAGGCCGAGGGCTCCGCCGTAGAGGTCGAGCTTGGCCCCGACCTCGTAGCCGATGCCGGTCTCGGGCGCGAACGGCACCCCCCGCGAGGCCGCCGCCGCATCGGGGCCGATGTTCGGCCGGAAGCTGGTGCCAACATTGGTGTAGAGGGCGAGTTCGGGGAGCGGCTGGTAGACGAGGCCGGCGCGGGGCGTCGCGGCGGCCCGCGACTGCTCGACGTCGCTGCGCGGGATGCGCTCGCGGAACGACTGCTCGAAGAAGTCGAATCGCACGCCGAGCAGCGCCTTCCATTCGGGGCTGAGCGCGATCTGGTCCTGGGCGTAGAGGGCGGTGTTCGTCACCCGCTCGAGGTTGTTGCGCGGAATAGTGTACGGCGGCAGGGGCTGGCCGTAGCGCGGGTTGTAGATGTCGATGGCGAACGGGTTCTGGCGGACGTTCGAGCGCAGGTAGACCGTGCGGCTGTCGGTGCTCTCGCGCTCGAAGCCGAGGAGCAGGGTGTGCGCCAGGGGGCCGGTGGCGAAGCGCCCGACCACCTCGGCCTGGCCGATGGCGGTGTCCCAGCGGTAATCGCGGAAATTCCTGTCGCGGGAGACGGTCCGGTTGTCGGCCGCGATGCCTCGGACCTCGGCGGATTCGCCCTCCAGGGTCCCGGTGTTGAAATGCGCGCCGAGCCGCATCTGCCAGTCGGCGTCGAAGCGGTGCTCCAGGCGCACCTGGAGGGTGTCCGAGGTCTGCTCCGTGCTCTGGCCGGGCTCGCCGAGGAAGCGCGAGATCGGCAGGAAACCGAGCTGTTTGTTGATGGCGATCACGCCGCGATCGAACACGATGCGGTTGCGGACGAACTCGGTTTCGACGGTGACCTTGGTGTCAGGCGTGATCTGCCAGCTGAGGGACGGCGCCACGAACAGGCGGTCGCCGTCCACGTAATCGCGAAAACTGTTCTGGCGCCCGCCCGCGAAGTTGAAGCGGTACTGGACCGTCTTGTCCTCGTTGAGGGCGCCGCCGGCATCCACGGTGCCGCGGAACTGCTCGAAGCTGCCCCACAGGCCGCCCATCTCGACGAAGCGTTCGGCGGTCGGCTGCTTGGTGATGATGTTGACCACGCCGCCCGGATCGCTGCGCCCGAACAGGGCGCCGCCCGCGCCCTTCAGCACCTCGATGCGCTCGACGTTCTGGGTGTCGGGCGGCGGCGGGAAGCCCCGGTTGATGGCAAAACCGTTCTTGAAGATCTCGGAGGTGGTCACCCCGCGCACGGCGTAGCTGAACACCGTCAGGCCGCCGAAATTGTTCTGCTGGGCGACGCCGGGGGTGTAGTTGAACACCCGGTCGACCCGCGTGGCGGCCAGATCGGTGATGACCTCGCGCGAGGCCACGGTGACGGTTTGCGGCACGTCGCGCTGGGGGGTGTCGGTCTTCGTGCTGCTCACCGCCCGGGCCGCGCTGAAGCCCGGCGTCGGGCCGATCAAGCCGATGGCGCCCTCCGGAACGTTGAGCCCGATACCGGCACCCTCCACCGTGAGGGTGTCCAGGGTGACCGCCGCCTCCTCGGCCCGGACGGAGGGCGTGAGGGACAGGGCGGCGAGGGCGACGCCCAGGCGCAGGCCACATTTCAGGAGCATCGGGTCATCTCGGGCGGGATGGCGGCCGTTCCAATCCGTCGCCCGACAACCGTGCAAAGCCGGTGCCGGGCAACCGGGCTGGATGGTGAGTGAAACATTATTACGTTTCGAGGCTTGGCCGTGCAAGTCGTTTTGTCTACGACCAGGGCCCGTCGAACCGCGTGCGCAGGTGATCGTCCATGGGGAGCCTTCAGGTCAGGCGGCGGCGCGTCGGGAAAGGGGCTCGTGCCGTGCCGCCGGGAGCGTCCCAGACCTCCGGGGCGGGCCGGGGCGGGGTTCGGGCCGGTCAGGGC
>NZ_VRUZ01000135.1:0-8513 GCF_008039485.1 Methylobacterium sp. WL69
GAGATGCCCGCCGGTGATCGACACCGCCTCGATCATCTCCGCCCGCACGGCCTCCGCCACCGCCGGAAGATCGCTCTCCGGCAACGCGCGCAGGGCGGAGGTCTCGGACAGACCGTCCAGAATCGAGCTTTGCTGTGACACCGAAAGCACCCTCACGTCCGGAGGAAAGACATGCGCGCAAAGGATTGCGGCAACTGAATTTTTGGTAGTAGGGGCAGGGGACCGAAGGCCCCGTTCACCCGATTCTGCGCCCGCCCGGACATCTACTCGACGTCGAGGGGCGCCGTGCCGGCGGCCTTGCCGTCGGCACCGAGGGTGATCTTCTGGATGCGGGCCTCGGCCCGCTGCAGCAGCGCGTCGCAATGGCGCTTGAGCGCCTCGCCGCGCTCGTAGATCGCCACGGATTCGTCGAGGGGCACGTCGCCCTTCTCGAGGCTGCGGACGATGCCTTCGAGCTGTTCGAGGGCCCGCTCGAACGGCAGGTCCCGGATCGAAGCCAGATCCTGTTCGGCGGCGCCAGCATCGGTCGACGCCGGGACGGCGGAGCGCGCTGAAGTCATTCCAGTCTACCCTTCATCGTGCGGGTCTAAGCCCGGGCCCGTCCGCTCCACAACCCCGCAGACCTGAGGACAACGCGCCGCCGGGCCGATTCGGCAACGGGGGCGTCGTTTCGGCCACACCCTGCCGGGTTGAAGCTTTGGTTGCGAAACCGGTTTCAAGTGACTGTCGAACATCGGAGATCGGTGTATCGCCGAGCGATTCGTCCTCACGTCAACGCGAGACGGAACGGCGTACCCTCGAAGGCGTCGGTACCGCGCCCGATCCGGGCGATGGCGGCGCTCATGCGCCCGTCGCGGCCGAGCATCCGGTCGGCGATGGCGACGAACAGGGGGTTGGGCGTGGCGGAGGGCGCGGCCGCCCGCAGGGCGTCGGCGATGGTGTCCTCGTCGCGCTCCGGCGCCAGGGCGCAGGCGGCGATGTAGGCGGCGGCCGTGGAGCGGCTGATGCCGGCGTAGCAGTGGATCACCAGGGGGTCGGCCCGGTCCCAGGCGGCGACGAAGTCGAGGATGCGGCCGATATGGGTCTCGTCGGCGAGGACGTGGCCCTCCATCGGCGCGGCGATGTCGCTGACCTCGACGACGCAGTGCCGGTCCTCGGCGATGGAGTCGGGCCGGGCAATCGCGGTGCCGGCCTTCATCAGGGTCATGAGACCGCGGGCGCCCGTGCTCGCCAGGGTCTCGGGCAGGCGCGACAGGGGGCAGACGTGGAGCGTGGGCATCAGGCCTCCGCGAGGGTTTGAAAGCGGGCGAGGAAGCGGGCCTGCGCCACGTCCGTCGGCCACGGTTCGATCAGGGCCTCGGCCCCGGCGGGCAGCGGCCCGGGCTCGCCAAAGATCGCGGCGGCCTCCGGCCGCTCGAAACCGGCCAGCCGGATCGCCTCCCAGTAGGCCGCGATGCCGTCGGCGCGCTTGACCCGATGCGCCTCGTCCGGCGTCGGCTCGGGCAGGCCGAAGCGGGCGCGGATGGCGGCGAGCAGGCGCCGCTCCACCGCCTTGTAGGAATCGCCGATGGCCGCCTTGAACGGCGAGATGATGTCGCCGATCACGTATTCGGGTGCGTCGTGCAGGAGGAGTTCGAGGCGCCGGGCCGGGGGCAGGCCGGGTTCGAGCCCGGCGCCGATGGCCTCCACCAGCAGGGAGTGCTGGGCCACGGAGAACACGTGCGGCCCGGCGGTCTGGCCGTTCCAGCGGGCGACGCGGGCGAGGCCATGGGCGATGTCGGCGATGGCGATGTCGTCGGGCGACGGGTCGAGGAGGTCGAGGCGCCTCCCTGAGAGCATGCGCTGCCACGCGCGCGATCCGCTCACGGGGTGACTCCCAGGGCGGCGCAGGGCGCGTGGCGGTGGCAGCCGACGAGGTGGTCGTTGACCATGCCCACCGCCTGCATGAAGGCGTGGACGATGGTCGGGCCGCAGAAGGTGAACCCTTCCGCCTTCAAGGCCTTCGACAGCCGCCGCGACACGTCGGTCTCGGTGGCGATGCCGGCCCGCTCCGTCGCCCGGCCCTGGATCGGCGCACCGTCGACGAAATCCCACAGGAACCGCGAAAAGCCGGGGCCGCGTTCCTCGAGGGCGAGCCACGCCTTCGCCCCCGCGATGGTGCCGACGATCTTGGCGCGGTTTCGGATGATGCCGGTGTCGCCCATCAGCCGCTCGACGTCGGCTTGCGTGAAGCGCGCGATGGACTCCGGGTCGAAGCCCGCGAAGGCCCGGCGAAAGCCCTCGCGCCGGCGCAGAATCGTGATCCAGGACAGGCCGGCCTGGAACCCGTCGAGGATGAGTTTTTCGTAGAGCGCGCGGCCGTCGTGCTCGGGCACGCCCCACTCGGTGTCGTGATAGGCGACGTAGACCGGGTCGAGGCCGGCCCACCAGCAGCGCGGGCAGCCGTCGGGATGGTGGATCAGGCCGGACGATTCGGACAGCATGGAGCCGTCTTAACCGGAGAACGGGCCGGGAACAAACACCCCCGCGTCACCCCGCCTGCATCGCCTCGGGGAACGCGAAGGTGGCGAAGGACGGCTTCTCGACGCCGAGGCGCGCCCCGCCCGCCCGCAGGGGCTCGCCCGTGGCGACGGCGTCGGCGAGGCGGTCGAGGCGCAGCATCGCGAGGCCGCGCGGGCCGGCGACGCTGCCCACGGTGCCGAGGCCGCGCGCACCGGCGGTAATTTCGGCGCCGCTCTCCAGGGTGCCCTCGACGGCGACCACGGGCACGATGCGGGTGCGGGCGGTGCCCCGGTGCTGCATGCGCGACACCACCTCCTGGCCGACGTAGCAGCCTTTTTTGAAGTCGACGCCGCCGAGCTGATCCATGAGCGCCTCGTGCGGGAAGGCATCGGAGAAGGCGAAGTCGCGCCCGCCCTCGGGGATGCCGAGGCCGATGCGGTGGGCGTGGTAATCGGCCTCGGTGGCGTCGGCGGAGAACGCGCCCTGCGCGGCGTAGAGGCGGGTGCCGAGGCCCGCGAAGCGGCCATCCGTCACCACCTCGGTGTCCATCGCCGTCCCGGCGCCGTCCCAGGCGGCGGCGACGCTGAGGGTCGGATCGAGGGCGAGGGCCGCCTTGGCGCGCAGGCGGTAGAGGGTGAGGCGCTTGAGCAGATCGGGCGCCCGCGTCGCCTCCGTGTCGAGGCGGTAGCCGCCTTCGATCCCGGGGATTTCAATGCGGGAGATCAGGAAGTCGAACAGCACCTTGCCCTGGGGGGTGAGCAGGGCGCCGAGGCGCGCCTCGCCCGGCTCCAGGGTCTCGACGTTGCAGGTGACGACGCCCTGGAGCAGGCCCGTGGAATCCTCGCCCGTGACGGTGACGACGGCGCGGTCGGGCAGCAGGGCGATGGGCATGGCGGCTCCGGAGATATCCGTGGCGTTGCACGCCACCGACGCCTGACATAAGCCGCCGCCACCCGCGTCTCAATGTGGAGCCCCACCATGGACCCGTCTTCGGACCAGCCCTTCGACCTCGTGCTCGCCGGCGGCACGATCGTGAATCAGGACGGCGAGCACCGGGCCGATCTCGGCATCCGGGCGGGGCGGATCGCGGCCATGGGCGACCTGTCGCGGGCCGACGCCGCCGAGCGGCGCGACTGCACCGGCCTGCACCTCCTGCCGGGCGTCATCGACAGCCAGGTCCATTTTCGCGAGCCCGGCCTCGACCACAAGGAGGATCTGGAATCGGGCTCCCGCGCGGCGGTGATGGGCGGCGTCACGGCGGTGTTCGAGATGCCCAACACCAACCCGCTCACCACCAGCGCCGAAGCCCTCGCCGACAAGGTCGCGCGCGCCCATCACCGGATGCATTGCGACTTCGCGTTCTGGGTCGGCGGCACCCACGAGAACGCCCATGAGGTCGCCGAACTGGAGCGCCTGCCGGGGGCGGCCGGCATCAAGGTGTTCGTCGGCTCGTCCACGGGCTCGCTCCTGGTGGAGGACGATGCCGGCGTCGCCGAGATCCTGAAGCGCACCCGGCGCCGGGCCGCCTTCCACGCCGAGGACGAGCCGATGCTGCGGGCGCAAGTGGATCGGCAGGTGCCGGGCGATCCCGCCTCGCACCCGGTCTGGCGCTCGCCCGAAGCGGCGCTCAAGGCGACGGAGCGCCTCGTGCGCATCGCCCGCGCCACGGGGGCGCGCATCCACATCCTGCACATCTCGACCAAAGAGGAGATGGTGTTCCTCGGCGGCGCCAAGGACGTCGCCACCTGCGAGGTGACGCCCCACCACCTCACCCTCGACGGCGGGGAGGCCTATGCCCGCCTCGGCACCCTGGTGCAGATGAACCCGCCCGTGCGCGACGCGGCGCACCGCGACGGCATCTGGCACGGGCTGTCGCAGGGCGTCGCCGACGTGCTCGGCTCCGACCACGCGCCGCACCTCCTGTCGGAGAAGGCCAAGCCCTATCCGGCCTCGCCGTCGGGCATGACCGGGGTCCAGACCCTGGTGCCGATCATGCTCGATCACGTGGCGGCCGGGCGCCTGTCGCTGGCCCGCTTCGTCGATCTCACCAGTGCGGGCCCCAAGCGCCTGTTCGGCATCGCCCGCAAGGGGCGCCTCGCGGTGGGGTACGACGCCGACGTGACCGTGGTGGACCTCAAGCGTCGCGAGACCATCCGCAACGGTTGGATCGCCTCGAAATGCGGCTGGACGCCCTATGACGGCGTCACGGTGACGGGCTGGCCCGTGGGCACCCTCGTGCGCGGCGCCCCCGTCATGTGGCAGGGCGAACTCACCGCCCCGTCGCGGGGCGAGGCCGTGGTGTTCGAGGAGACGCTGGCGGCGCGGGGCTGATTTTTTCGGGCGGCTCGCCCGGGGGGACGCCACCGCATCCGCCATCCCACACCCAACCTCATCCTGAGGCGCCGGCGCGCAGCGCGGGCCTCGAAGGAGGGGGGAGAGGCGGACGGCGGGGCTCCGCCCTCACGCCGCCTTCGGCGCGGCGTGGACCACCGGCACCGCCGGGGCGCCCTCCCACTCGGAATGGGCGGGGATCGACTCGCCCTTCATCACGATGGTGAGCGGGCGCAGGCGGGCATAGGCGCCGACCCTGGTGTCGTACAGCACCGTCGAGAACGCCCCCACCGAGACGCCCTCGCCGACCACCACCCGGCCGACCTTCATGATCCGGTCCTCGTAGAGGTGGGTCTGAAGGGCCGCGGTGCGGTTGATGGTGGCGTAGTCGCCGATGGTGACGCAGTCGAACTCGGTGATGTCGGTGGTGAGCATGCACACGCCGCGGCCGACCTTCACGCCGAGGAGCCGCAGCATCCAGGGCAGGAACGGCGTGCCGACGAGGTGTTCGAGCAGGACCTTGCCGGCGAGCCCCCAGTACAGAACCGCCACGGCCTCCGTGCGCATGGCCCACCACGACCACATCGGCCGCATGCCGGGCTTGTAGACGCCCATGAGCAGCCATTTCACCGCGATGACGGTGAAGGACTGGATGAACGCGATGGCGACGCTGACCGCCACGAAGGAGATGGCCAGCCCGGTCCAGTCCTGGGCCAGGATGGCGGGGTAGAAGTACCAGTCGATGGCGGTGATCGCGAGGGTGATGAACAGCATCGGCGAGAACGAGGTCGAGAACGCCTCGAAGACGCCGCGCCGGAGCTTGGGGCCGAGGCCGGGCTCGTAGGTCTGGAGGTCGGAGCCGAGGTCGACGCGCTGGCGCGCCGGCAGCTTGATGGGCGGCGAGCCGAACCAGGTGTCGCCCGGCGCCATGAGGTCGTTGGCCGGGGGCTTCGACTTGATGCCGATAAGGACGTCGTCGGGGATGACGGCCCCCGGCGGCACCACGGCGTCGTTGCCGACGAAGACGCGCGCGCCCGTGTGGACCTCGTGCAGGTGCATCCAGCCGCGCCGGATCTCCTCCTCGCCGAACACCACCTCGTCGGCGACGAAGTTGCGCATGCCGATATCGGCGAGGTCGTGGCGGCTGCCGAGGTTGGTCGAGATCTCGGCGCCCTGGCCCATGCGGGCGCCCATGAGCCGGTACCACGCCCGCATGTAGACCGTGGCGAACAGCGACGACAGGGTCTCGAGGGTGACCTCGGCGGCGAGCGCCACCGTCCATTTGCGCAGGTAGAACCCGCTGTGGATCGAGTGGGTGCCGGCGGTGGCGCGCGGCAGGATCGCCCAGCGGATGCCGGCGATGAGGAACACCGTGCCGGCCGTCATCAGCATGGCCGTGGGCCAGGTCAGGAGCGGCAGGTACCAGTGGTAGTCGATGTCGGTGAGGTTGGAGAGCGAATCGCTGAGCTGGTCGAAGATGTAGAAGGCCGGGAAGATCGGCAGCAGGCCGATGGCCGGGATCGCCGCCAGCAGGAAGGTGTAGAGCACCCCGAAGGCGAGGCGCCGCCGCGGCGAGGCCGTGGCCGGCTCCGGCAGGAGCGCGGGATCGGCGGTGCCGACGCGTCGGCCCGGCGAGCCGTCCCACACTTCGGCCCGGCCCACCACCGTGCCGGTGGGGATCGTGGTGAGGTCGCCGATCTCGGCGTGGTCGCCGATGACCGTGTCGGGGCCGATGACGCAGGAGGCGCCGATGGCGACATCCGCCCCGATGGTGACCCGGCCGATGATGAGGGTATCGCCCACCACCTCGGCGTTGGCGATGACGAGGCGGCCGCCCAGGGACCCGCCGGCCCCGATGGTGACGAGGTCGGGGGCGCCGATCTCCGCGTCGGAGATCAGGGTGTCGTCGCCGATCTTCGCGCCGAGCAGGCGCAGGTAGAACACGATGGCGGGCGAGCCCTGGAGCCACTTGATGTGCACCAGCGGCGTCAGGCGCTGGGTCAGCCACCAGCGGTAATAGTACACGCCCCAGAGCGGGTAGCGCCCGGGCCTGGTCCGCCCGAGAATCAGCCACTTCGCCGCCACCGCGATGGCGGCGGTGACGGCGTTGATGCCGATATAGACCAGAAGCAGCACGGCGAGTTCGCCGAAGAAGCCGAGGCCCCCGCCCGTGAGCAGGAGGTAGGTCACGAAGATGCCGAGCCATTGCGCGGTGGCGAGCGCGATGACGAAGGGCAGGGCGGCGGCCTGGGCGAGGCCGCAGAGGAAGCGCCGCCGGAACGAGGGCGGGGCGAAGCTGAGGTCCCGCACCGCCATCTCGGTGCCCGCCCCGCCGGTGCGTTCGATGAGGGCGTCGGCCATGGCCCGCAGGGTGCGTCGTCCGTAGACGTCCTGCAGGGTGATGGCCGCCAGCGCCGGCGCCTCCCGCACGGCGCCGACGAATCGGGCGGCCAGCAGCGAATGGCCGCCGAGATCGGTGAAGAAGTCGCCCTCGAACGGGATCGCCTGGTTGCCGAACACCTGGGTGGCGGCGGCGAGGAGCGCCGCCTCGGTCTCGTTCCTCGGCGGCTCCTGCTCGCCCGAAACGTCGGCGACCGTCAGGGTCGCCGCCCGCAGGGCCTTGCGGTCGACCTTGCCGGAGGTCAGGCGGGGCAGCACCTCGGTCACCTCGAAATGCCCCGGCACCATGTAGGGCGGCATCTGCTCGGACAGGGTGTGCCGGAGGGCGGCCCTATCGATCTCGGTGCCGCGCTCGGGGACGAGGAAGGCGACGAGGCGGTCGACGCCGTCGTCCTGGCGCAGGACCACCGCCGCCTGGTTGATGCCGGGCAGCACCCCGATGCGCGATTCGATCTCGCCGAGCTCGACCCGGAAGCCGCGGATCTTGACCTGATCGTCGATGCGGCCGTGGAACAGGATGTTGCCGGCGGCATCCAGCGAGACCGCGTCTCCGGAGCGGTAGAGCACCGGGTCGGTCCCGTCCGAGGGATAAGGGTTGGCGATAAATTTTTCGGCCGTCAGCTCGGCCCGCTGGAGGTAGCCTTTCGCGACGCCGGGGCCGCCGATGAGCAGCTCGCCGGGTTGGCCGACCCCGAGGAGTTCGAGGGTCTCGCCGGCGACGTACACCGAATAATTCGGGATCGGGCCGCCGATGGTGACGGGGGTGCCGGCCCGCATCCGCGCGGCGGTGGCGACCACCGTCGCCTCCGTCGGCCCGTAGGTGTTGAACAGGGCCCGCGCCTCCGTGGCCCAGCGGGCGACGAGGGGTTCGGGCAGGGCCTCGCCGCCCAGCAGCACGAGGCGCACGGTGGGTAGATCCCCGCTGATCATGGCGAGGAGGGTCGGCACCGTGTCGAGCACCGTGACGCGGGCGCGGGCCAGGATGCCCGGCAGGGCCTCGACGTCGCCCATCATGGCGGGGGACGCCACGAACAGGGTCGCGCCGACGAGGTACGGGACCCAGATCTCCTCCATGGAGAGATCGAAGGCGACCGACGCGCCCTGGAACACCACGTCGTCGGCACGCAGGCCGTAGAGGGCGTTTCCGGAGCGCAGGAAGTGGCAGATGTTGGCGTGGCTGATGACGATGCCCTTGGGCACCCCCGTCGAGCCCGACGTGTAGATGAGGTAGGCCGGGTGCGCGGGCGTGAGGCCGGCGCCGCGCGGGTCGGGGCGGGGGG
>NZ_VRUZ01000136.1:0-8323 GCF_008039485.1 Methylobacterium sp. WL69
GGCGAGGGCGTCGGCCGCCGCGCCCTCGCCCCCGGCGCCGTGGCAGCCGGCGCAGCGGGCGTCGAACAGGGCCGCGCCGGTCAGGGCGAGGCAGGCGAGCGGTCCGAACAGACGAAGCCGCAAAACTCTAACCCGCATGGCCGCCCACCACCGGGTTCGTCGCCCGCCCCTGATCGTCAGCGCACCCGGGGCAGGATCTGCTCGGCAAAGCGCCGCATCTCGGCCTCGAACGGCTGGAACTGCAGCATGAACAGGTCGATGCCGGCCGCGTGGAAGTCGCGGATGCGGGCCGCGACTGTGTCGTAGCTGCCGACGAGCCCGGCGGCCGTCCCGCCATTCGTCCCGACATGGCGGGTGGCGGCCGCATCGGTCTTGGCGAACATCACGCTCGCCGCGTCCGTGCGGGCCCGCGTGCCGGCCCGGAGCCCCGCGTCGCGGTTCGCCAGGGCCAGCAGGCGGGCGTGCTCGATCTGCGCCGCCGCGTCCGTCTCCCGCGCGATGACGAAGGCCGAGAGGCCGTAGCGCAGGGGCGCGGGGGCGGGCCGGGCGGCGACGTCGGCGATCAGGGCGGCGACGTCGTCCAGCGGCTGCCCGTTGATGAACCAGACGTCGGCCCGCTCCGCCGCCAGCGCCCGGGCCGGCTCGGATTCGCCGCCGAGGTAGATGGTCGGCCGTGCCCGAAACGTCCCGGCCGGGCGCAGCTGATAGTCCTCGACCCGGAAGTGCGGCCCCGCATGGGTGACGCGCTCGCCCCGCATCAGCCGGTCGACGAGGCCGATCCACTCGGCGCCGTAGGCGTAGCGCGCGTCATGGGCCGGAAACGGCAGGCCGGCCCGCTCGAACTCGGCCCGGTTCCAGGCATTCACGAGGTTGAGGGCGAAGCGGCCCCGCGCGATGTGCTCGATCTGCAGGGCCATCTTGGCCAGCACCACGGGGTGGTAGAGCCCCGGCTTGATCGCCGCGATGATCTCGATGCGCCGGGTCAGCGCCGCCAGCGCCGCCGAGGCCGTCCAGGCTTCGAGCTGGTCGCGCCCGTCGTCGTAGGGGTTGGCCGTATGCTGGGCGACGAGGACGGCGTCGAAGCCGAGGGCCTCGGCCTCCAGCACGAGGGCGCGGTTGCGGTCCCAGCTGGCGTCGTCCGGCTCGTCCGGATCGTGATGGGCGGCGCGCGCGCCGTGGACGGCGGCCCAGATCCCGAAGCGCGGTGCGTTCGTCATCCGCCTCAACCTCGCTCGGGGGCGGGCTGCCAGATCTTCACCGCCGTCGCGTCGAGCTTGCGCGGGATCAGCTTGGCCTCGTGGAAGGTATCGGCGATGGCCTGCTGCTCGCCGAGTTCGGCGCGAACCACCGGTGTCACCGCGTAGGTCCGGCGCCGGTTCACCGTGGCGACGATGTCCGGGGCGAGGTCGCCCCAGATCGGCGCGAGGAGGGCCACGGCCGCGTCGGGCTCCGCCTTCACCCAGCGGCCGGCGTCCTGCAGGGCGTCGTAGACCACGGCGACCACGCGCGGGTTCTCGGCCACGAAGCGGTCGTTGGCGAGGTAGTAGCGGTGGTAGCTCGACAGGCCGGTGGCGTCGGCGAGCACCCGCACGGGGCGCTTGGCCTGCGCGATGGCGAGGAACGGGTCCCAGATCACCCAGGCATCGAGGCTGCCCTGGCCGAAGGCGGCGAGCCCCTCCGGCGCCTGGAGGTAGGCCGGCTTGATGTCGGCGAAGGTCAGGCCGGCGTTCTTCAGCGCCGCCGCCAGGATGAAGTGGCAGCCGGAGCCGCGCGAGACGCCGACCGTGCGGCCCCGGAGGTCGGCGATGGTGCGGATCGGCGACTCCGCCGGGACGATGATGGCCTCGGCCGAGGGGGCGCCGACCTCGCGGGCATAGAACGTCAGGGGCGCCTCGGCGGACTGGGTGAAGATCGGGACCGCATCGGCGACGTCCGCATGGAGGTCGACGGCCCCGGCGTTCATCGGCTCGATCACGCTCGTGAACAGGTGCCAGGACGGCGCGAACCCCAGGGGTTTCAGGCGCTCGTCGAGGGTGCCCCTGGCCTTCAGGACCGTGAGCAGGGTCGAGGAGCGCTGATAGCTCAGGCGGACGGTGCGCTCGGCGGCGTGGACCGCGGGTATCCCCAGGGGCAGGATCGCGCCCACGGGCAGGATCGCGGCAGCGCCGGAACCGGCGCGCAGGATCGTCCGGCGCGAGGGGGCTGCCCCGCGCGGCGTGTCGTCGGTCATCGATGGTCTCCGGATTGGTCGCCTCGCGCCGGGCATGGCCGGGGGACGCCCGACGAAAGGCACGGCCCCGATCGCCGGCCGCTCCGCCGCCCGATCACGATCCCGTGCCCCTGGTTTACAGGGGCCGATCAAGATTTCGCAAGGAAAGGGTTTTTTGTATTTTGGTCTCTTTGCGGACGAATGTTTTCATCGCTGCGCCAGCTGAAGATCAGGATTTCTCCAAAGCCTCGGGCTTATGGACTTCCGATGCCTTGCCAGGGCAAGCGCCCTGAGCCCCTCGGCGCCGAACGGCCGGCGCTCCCTGATCGCACCCGCCCGCTCCAGTTCGCGAAAACGCCTGACGGTCGGATGATCTTGAAGCGTCAATCGGACATGCAGCGTTCGCCCTGGACGGCACCGCCCGGCGGAGTCGCCGGAGCCAGGCAGCCGGACCTCGGCGACTTCTCAAAGCCCCAAAAAATAGATTTAACTGTCAATTTATATCTACACCCATGATGAGCAAGCCCCCTGCTTCCGTCCCTCGTGCCAGACGCGGCATGGCGTCTCGATGGGTTCCGTAGGGGCAGGGGATCACGGCCATTGACGCAGCGCCAGCCTCTCAATAGATGATATTCAACATTTTAATTTTCGGTCAGTCGTTGGGAGACGGGCAATGGATGCGAGATGGGTGCTCGGCCTCACGGGATTGGCTTTGGCGGCATGCTCGCCGGCCGAGACCGCCGTGACCCCGGAGCCGCCGCTGGTCCAGACCGTCGCGGTCGCCGCCGGGACGGGCGGGGTGTCGCGCTACACCGGGGTCGTCCGTGCCCGCACGGAGAGCAATCTCGGCTTCCGCGTCGGCGGCAAGATCTTCGAGCGCCTCGTCGATCCGGGCGACCGGGTGAAGCGCGGCCAGCCGCTGATGCGCCTCGACCGGACCGACTTCACCCTGGCGTTCACGGGGGCCCGGGCCTCCGTCGAGGCCGCCCGCGCGCAGATGATCCGGACCCGGGCCGACGAGGAGCGCAGCCGCAAGCTCGTCGGCGACGGCTGGACCTCGAAGCAGACCTACGACCAGAACAAGGCCGCGGCGGACGCGGCCATCGCCCAGTTCGCTAACGCCGAGGCCCAGGCGAGCCAGGTCTCGAACCAGGCCGGCTATTCCGAGCTCCAGGCCGATGCCGACGGCGTGGTGATGGAGGTGCCGTCCGAGCCCGGTCAGGTGGTCGCCGCCGGCCAGACCGTGGTCAAGCTCGCCCGCGACGGATCGCGCGAGGCGGAAGTCTTCCTGCCCGAGGCGAGCCGGCGCCTGGCGCAGGGCGCGGCCTCGGCGACGCTCTATGCCGAGGGCGAGGCGACCTATCCGGCGCGCCTGCGCGAGTTGTCCGCCACCGCCGATCCGGCGACCCGGACCTACCGGGCGCGCTACATCCTCTCGGGAGGCGGCGAGGACGCGCCCCTCGGCGCGACCGTGACGCTTCGGCTCAAGGCCGCCGACGCCGGCCGCGCCGCGGCGGTCGAGGTGCCCCTGGCCGCCCTGTTCGACACAGGGGGCGGCTCCGCGGTCTGGAAGTTCGACACGGCCACCGGCACCGTCACGGCGCAGCCCGTCGCCATCGCCCGCCTGTCCGAGGAAAGCGCGGAGGTCGCATCGGGCCTCAGCCCCGGAGAGCGCATCGTCGCCCTCGGCGCCCATCTCCTCAAGGCCGGCCAGACCGTGCGGCAGGCGCCCCCCGGCATGACGGGAGTCGCCCGGTGACCGGCTTCAACCTCTCCGCCCTGGCGGTCCGCGAGCGGGCCGTCACGCTGTTCCTGCTCCTCGCCCTCACCGGCGCCGGGTTCTTCGCCTTCCAGAAGCTCGGCCGTGCCGAGGACCCGGCCTTCACCGTGAAGGTGATGGCGGTCTCGGCCGCGTGGCCGGGGGCGACCGCGGAGGAGATGCAACGGCAGGTCGCCGACCCCCTGGAGAAGCGCCTGCAGGAGCTCGTCTACTACGACCGCGTCGAGACCACGGTCCGGCCCGGCCTCATGCTGATGAAGGTCATCTTCAAGGACAACATGCCGCCGGCCAAACTTCAGGCGGAGTTCTACCAGGCGCGCAAGAAATTGTCCGATCAAGCCTCCGGGCTGCCGCGCGGGGTGATGGGGCCGCTGTTCAACGACGAGTTCTCGGACATCTACTTCGCCCTCTACGCCCTCCAGGCCAAGGGGTTGCCGCACCGCCACCTCGTGACGCGGGCCGAAGACCTTCGGCAGCGCCTGCTCCGCGTGGCCGGCGTCGAGAAGATCAACATCCTGGGCGAGCAGGCCCAGAAGATCTTCGTCGAGATCTCGTACCAGCGCCTCGCGACGCTCGGCATCACCGGCCAGCAACTGCTGCAGTCGCTGGCCAACCAGAACGACGTCACGCCCGCGGGCTTCGTCGAGGCGGCGGGACCCCGCGTCTATCTCCGCCTCGACGGGGCCCTCGACGGCCTCGACGCGATCCGCAACCTGCCGGTGGCCGCCGGCGACCGCAGCCTCAAGCTCGGCGACATCGCCGAAATCAAGCGCGGCTACGAGGACCCCAAGTCCTTCGCGATCCGCAACGACGGCGAGCCGGCCCTGATGCTCGGCCTGGTGATGAAGCCCGGATTCAACGGCCTCAAGCTCGGCGAGGCCCTCAACGCCCAGGAGGTGGCGATCCACCACGAGACGCCCGCCGGCCTCTCGTTCACCAAGATCACCGATCAGGCCAAGGTCATCGACGACGCCATCCACGAGTTCATGGTCAAGTTCTTCACTGCACTCGGCGTCGTGATCTTCGTGTCCCTCGTGGCCCTCGGCTTCCGGGTCGGCATCGTCGTGGCCCTCGCCGTGCCGCTCACCCTGTCGGCGGTGTTCGTGGTGATGATGATCACCGGCCGCGACTTCGACCGCATCACACTCGGCGCCCTCATCATCTCCCTCGGGCTGCTCGTCGACGACGCCATCATCGCCATCGAGATGATGGTGGTGCGGATGGAGGAGGGTGCCGACCGCATCGAGGCGGCGACCCATGCCTGGAGCGCCACGGCCGCGCCCATGCTCACCGGCACGCTGGTGACCATCGCGGGCTTCCTCCCCGTGGGCTTCGCCGCCTCAACCGCCGGTGAGTATGCCGGCAACATCTTCTGGGTGGTGTCGTTCTCGCTGATCATTTCCTGGATCGTGGCCGTGACGTTCACGCCGTATCTCGGCGTCAAGCTGCTGCCGAACATCAAGAAGGTCGAAGGCGGCCACGAGGCGATCTACGCCACGAAGAACTACGAGCGCCTGCGCCGCGTCGTGCGGATGTCCGTCGACCACAAGTGGATGGCCGCCGGCATCATCGTGGCCCTGTTCGCCGGCGCCGTGGTCGCCATGGGCCGCGTCGAGCAGCAGTTCTTCCCGAACTCGGAACGGGCCGAGCTCATCGTCGAGGTGACCCTGCCGGCGGGCTCGGCCTTCGCCACCACGGAGGCCAGCGTCAGACGCGTCGAGGCGGCCGTGCGCGACCTGCCCGAGGCGCAAGAGATCACGAGCTACGTCGGCCAGGGCATGCCGCGCTTCGTGCTCTCGTTCGATCCCGAGCTGCCCGACCCGGCCTTCGCGCAGATCGTGGTGCAGACGGCCGACGCCCATGCCCGCGACGCCCTGCGGGGCAAGGTGCGGAAACTTGTCGACGCGGGCCGCTTCCCGGAGGCGCGGGTCCGCGTGCTCCAGATCGTGTTCGGCCCGCCGATCCGGTTTCCCGTCGCCTTCCGCGTCGTCGGCCCCGATCTCGACGTCATCCGCGGCATCGCGGCGGATGTCCGGGACGTCATGGCAGCCAACGCCAACATGCGCCTCGTCCACCTCGACTGGGGCGACAGGACCCCGACCCTCCATCTCGCCCTCGACCAGGAACGCCTGCGCCTGATCGGCCTGACCCCGAAGGAGGCCGGGCAGCAGCTTCAGAGCTACCTCAACGGGACGCCCGCGACCCAGGTCCGCGAGACTTTGCGCTCCGTCGACGTGCTGCTGCGCAGCCCCGGCCCGGAGCGGCGGTCCCTGGGCGAGATCGGCGATCTCACCCTGGCGACGAAGGACGGGCGCCAGGTCCCGGTGTCCCAGGTCGCGCGCCTGGAGAGCCGCAGCGAGGACGCGGTGCTCAAACGCTACAACCGCGAGACCTACATCCGCGTCCAGGGCGACGTGCTCGACGGCCGTCAGCCGCCGGACGTCCACGCCCAGGTCTTCCCCCTGCTCGACCCGATCAAGGCGAAGCTGCCGCCGGGCTACCGCATCGACACGGCCGGTGCCGTGGAGGAGAGCGAGAAGGCGATGATGTCGCTGGTGGCGGTGTTCCCGATCATGCTGATCGTGACCCTGACCGTCATCATGATCCAGGTCCGCTCGTTCACGACCATGTTCATGGTATTCGCCACCGCGCCGCTGGGCCTCGTCGGGGCTGCGCCGACCCTGCTGCTCTTCCACCAGCCCTTCGGCTTCAACGCGATCCTCGGGCTGATCGCCCTGTCGGGCATCCTGATGCGCAACACCCTGATCCTGGTGGACCAGATCCATCACGACCGCGCCTCCGGCCTGTCGGATTACGACGCCATCGTCGAGTCGACGGTGCGGCGGGCGCGACCCGTGATCCTGACCGCGGCGGCCGCGATGCTGGCCTTCATCCCGCTCACCCACTCGGTGTTCTGGGGAGCCTTGGCCTACGTCCTCATCGGCGGCGTCGGCGTGGGGACGCTGCTAACCCTGCTGTTCCTGCCGGCGCTCTACGCCCTGTGGTTCCGGGTCGCACGGGCGCCGAAAGCGGACGCCGTCCTGGCGGATGCCGGCCGGATGCCGGTTCCGGCCAAGTCCTGAGGCGATTCGAACCCATTCATGCCCCGGTCCCCGGGGCATCCGGGGATCGCGCGCCCGGATGGCGGGCGTGCGGTACGACGACCGGTCTGCGCTCCTGCCCCCTCGCGCAGGCCGGTCGATTGTCGTTGACGGCGCACCTGAGATCGAAGGCCGGGGGCAGCCCTTCTTTAGATGACACGATGCATTTATATGAGACGTCGAATTTGAGGATCAGGGAATGCCGAGAGTTTCGCAGGAGCAGGCCAGGCTCAACCGTCAGCGCGTCGTCGAGGTCGCGGCGGCCCTGTTCCGCGAGCGCGGGCTCCACGGCGTCGGCGTCGCCGACATCATGGCCTCCGCCGGCCTGACCCATGGCGGCTTCTACGGGCAGTTCGCCAACAAGGACGCCCTCGCCGCCGAGGCGTTCGACGCCGCGCTCGGCGAGGACCGGCGCGGGGACGTGGACACCATCCTGGCGAACTACCTGTCCCTCGGGCACGTCCAGGCACCCGGCAAGGGGTGTCCCCTCGCGGCCCTGGCCAACGACGTCTCGCGGGAAGCGCCGGGCAGCCCCGTCCGGACCCGGTTCACCCACGGTGTCGAGCGCTTGGCCTCCATCCTGGCTAACCTGACGCCGAAGGCATCGCGGGAGCGCCGTCGGCAAAAATCCCTCGCGGCGCTGTCGACGCTCGTCGGTGCCGTCGTCCTGGCACGGGCGGTCAACGACGAAGCGTTGGCGAACGATCTCCTCCAGGCGGCGCATGCCTCCGTCGCGTCCTGAACCCCGAGGACACCGCCGGGCACATGTTCCAGGCCGCCGTCATCGCTTGAGGCGCCCCTCACGGTGATGGCACTCCGGAACGGCGTCCTGCCCCCGATTCTCGGCCTCGCCGATTCCGACGGGGCCGGGCTGGACCGCGTCGGACCGATCGTCCCCCCATCGAGGGCGCCCCGTCGAACGGCTTCGGCCGGGCCGATGCGGGCATGGTCATCGGACGGATGCCCGAGGGCGACAGCGATGCTTTCCGTGTCCGGAGGCTGACCCCTGCGATCCGGCACAAGCCGGGTTGACGCTCTTCCCAGACCGTAATAGATGTTAATCGTAATTTTAATTGCACCGGCCGCCGGCTCGGCTACGACCGGTCCACGAGGAAAGTCAGGCCGCGATGATCAGCGCCAACCAGCACCATGACGAGACGCCGGAGGCCGAAGGCGTCGCGGCGGACGCGAACCGAACCCGGGCAGCGGCGTCCCCCGCCCCGGCATCCCCTC
>NZ_VRUZ01000137.1:0-8282 GCF_008039485.1 Methylobacterium sp. WL69
CTCCGAAGCCCCCCGAGACCCCGCCGCTCCATCCGCCGGAGGACGGTCCGGGCAGGATCACGAAGCCGCCACCGCGCCGTCCGCGGTTCATCCGGTAGGCGAGGAACAGGATCACCAGGAAGATGACGATGAACACGATCACCTGGCCGGGATCGGCCTCGTCGCGGCGGATCTCCGCCTTGCGGTGCCAAGTCTCGCTTTGCGAGGTCTCCCTTTGCGAGGTCTCGGCGTCGCCCGACAGGATCGACAGCATGGCATCGACGCCGGCGTTGAGGCCGCCGGCATAGTCCCCGGTCTTGAAGCGCGGGGTGATCGCCGTGGTGATGATCACCTTCGACAGGGCATCCGTCAGGGCGCCTTCGAGGCCGTAGCCGACCTCGATGCGAACCTTGCGATCCTTCGGCGCCACCAGCAGCAGGGCGCCGTTGTTCGTCTTCTTCTGCCCGAGCGCCCAGTGCCGGAAGAGGCGGTTGGCATAATCCTCCACCGTGAGGCCCTGGAGGTCCGGCACCGTGGCGACGACGACCTGATCGGTGGTCTTGTCCTCGTAGGCCTTGAGCTTCGACTCGAGGCCGGCACGGTCCTCCGGCTTCAGGATGCCGGCCGCGTCGACGACGCGCCCGGAGAGCGCCGGGAAGGTCGGATCGGCGGCGAGGACGAGCCCCGCCTGCAGCACGAGCACGAGCCCGAGGAGGACGGCGCGAAATCCCCGGCCCATGTTCGCCGGCATGGACGCCTAGAACTTCACGTTCGGCGGACGCTCGGCATTCGGCGTCGCCGTGAAGGTCTCCATCGGCTTGGCCTCAGGATAGAACCACGCGGCGATCCAGCGGCCCGGAATGGTGCGGACCTCGGTGTTGTAGGCCTGGACCGCGCCGATGTAGTCGCGGCGCGCCACGGCGATCCGGTTCTCGGTGCCCTCGAGCTGCGACTGGAGGGCGAGGAAGTTCTGGTTCGACTTGAGGTCCGGATAGCGCTCCACGGTCACGAGCAGGCGCCCGAGGGCCCCCGAGAGCTGGTTCTGCGCGTCCTGGAACTCCTTGAACTTCTGCGGGTCGCTCACCGTCGAGGCATCGACCTTGACGCTGGAGGCCTTGGCGCGCGCCTCGGTGACGCCGACGAGGACGTCCTTCTCCTGCTGGGCGTAACCCTTAACCGTCTCGACGAGGTTCGGGATCAGGTCGGCCCGGCGCTGATACTGGTTCTGCACCTCGCTCCACGAGGACTTGGCGCTCTCCTCCAGGGTCGGCACGCGGTTGATGGCGCCGCATCCCGTGAGGGTCGTGACGAGCGCCAGGGCGACGAACGCCGCGCGGACCCGGCCGAAGACGGTCGGACCGGCAGGGATGGCGACGCCTGGATGCATGGACGGGACTCCTGAGGGCAACGATGGATCGGAACGGTCTCGACCGTCCCCTGCGACAGATAGGTACGGCCGCCGGCACGGAGAAGGTTTTGCGCGCAGGAAAGGCACGGCCGAATCCCCACGGGTAGACTTCGGCGACGACGGCAACGCCAGCGCGACTTTGCGCTCGCGATGACCGCGGCGTCGAAGGGTCCCGCGGTTGACAAGGCGGGGGGGTTCGGTGCGCTGTGCCGGTCATGGACGGAACACCACACGCCCCGGCCGGGAAACCGCGGGTTTCCATCACCTACTGCACGCAGTGCCAATGGCTCCTGCGCGCGGCCTGGATGGCCCAGGAGCTGCTCTCCACGTTCCGGGACGACCTCGGCGAGGTCGCGCTGGTTCCCGGAACCGGCGGCGTGTTCGTCATCGCGTGCGAGGGCGACATCCTGTGGGACCGGACCCGCGACGGTGGGTTTCCCGACGTGAAGGCCCTCAAGCAGCGGGTGCGCGACCGGATCAGCCCGGCGCGCGACCTCGGGCATCTCGACCGCCCATGAGTGCGTCCGGTCCGCAGGACGGCGGCGCGGAGACGGCCGGAAAGACGCCGCTCGGGCCGTTCCGGCGGCGGTCGCGGCGCCTCGGTCGTTTCCTCCCGGCCCTGTGGCGCGGGGATGTCTCGACGCAGGTCTACCTCGTCGCCCTGGTCATTGCCCTGATCGGGCCGGGCCTGCTGTTCACCGCGATCCTGCTCGTGCGCTACGCCGGCACCGAGCGGGCACGATTCGAGCAGGATGCGCGCGAGAACGTGCGCGGCATCGCCCTCTCGGTGGACCGGGATACGGCGGGCCTCGTCTCCGTGCTCCAGACCCTAGCGACCTCGCCGCGTCTGAAGGATGCCGAGTTCGCGAATTTCGACACCCAGGCCCGCCTCGTACGCGACGCCGTCGGCCTCGACCTCCTCCTGCGGCGTCCCGACGGACAGCAGCTCGTCAATACGGCGGTGCCGCCCGGCGCGCCGCTGCCGCGGGGCAGCCTGCCGTTCGACCGCGAGATCGCGGCCGGCACCCAGCGCGCCATGGTGTCGGGCCTGCTGCACGGGGCGAGCCCGAACGCGGCGACCTACGCCATTGCCGTGCCGGTGTCCGTCGAGGGCGACATCGCCTACATCCTCAGTTTCAGCGCGCCGGTGACCCGCCTGCAGGCCCTCGTCGCCCGGGAGAGCATCGCCGGCTGGATGACGGGCATCTCGGACCGGGACGGCGTCGTGATGGCCCGCATCCCCGATTCGGCCGCCATCGTCGGACGTCCGCGCCTGGGGACCCTGCGCCAGAAGCAGACGGACACCGCGGGGGTCTGGGAGGGCAAGGATCGCCAGATGCGGCCCGTCACGGTGGTCGAGGCCCGGGCCCGGCTGACCGGATGGACGGTGGGCGCGGTCATCCCGCAATCCCTCGTGGATGCGCGGCTGCACGGCTGGATCTGGGCGTTCTGCGGCTTCGGTCTCCTGGTGCTGGCCACCTCGTCGATCCTGGCCCTGAGCCTGTGGTCGCGGGTGGCGCGGCCCCTCCGGCGCCTCGCCGCGACGGGGCACGCCCTGGAGCGCGGCGAGGCGATCCCGCGCATCAGCTCGCCGGTCAACGAGATCCGCCGCCTCGGCGAGGTCCTGGCCGACGCCTCCATCCGCCTGCGGACCCGCAGCGCCGAGCGCGACCGGGCCCTCGCCGAGACCGAGCGCGGCCTCAGTGCCCTGCGCGAGAGCGAGGCGCGGTTCCGCCACATGGCCGATTCGGCCCCGGCCCTGATCTGGATGACCGACGAGACGGCCGAGATCAGTTTCACCAACATGCATTTCGAGCACCTGTTCGGCGAGGCGGCCCGGACCCTGGCGGGCGATGGCTGGCACCGGATCGTCCATCCCGACGATCTTCCGGCCTTCTCGACCCTGTTCCGCGAGGCGTTCGAGGCCCGTGAGCCGTTCCGCGGCGAGGTCCGCGTCGTCGACCGGACCGGCCGGGTCCGCTGGCTGCGCTGCGAGGGCGTGCCGCGCCAGGACGATACCGGAGCGTTCCTCGGCTACACCGGCTGCAACGTCGACATCACCGACGCCAAGCGCGCCGAGGAGCACCTGCTGCTCCTCATCCACGAACTCAACCACCGCGTGAAGAACACCCTCGCCACCGTGCAGTCCATCGCCGGCCAGTCCCTGCGCCGCCTCGAAGGCGACGAGGCCGCCTCCGCCCGTGCGGCGTTCGAGGCGCGGCTGCTCGCCCTGGCGCGAGTCCACGACGTCCTCACCCGCGAGAGCTGGGAGGGGGCCGAACTCGGGACCGTCGTGGCCGACGCCATCGCGCCCCTCGACGGGGATGACGGCCACGCCTCGCGCTTCCGGGTCAGCGGCCCGGCCTTGCGCCTGCCGCCGCGCTTCGCCCTCTCCATCGCCATGGCGCTGCACGAACTCGGCACCAACGCGGTGAAGTACGGCGCCCTCTCCCGCGAGGGCGGACGCGTCGCCATCACCTGGTCGGTGGTACGGGATCCGGACGTCCGGCTCATCCTGCGCTGGAGCGAGAGCGGCGGGCCGGCCGTCGTCCCGCCGACCCGGACGGGGTTCGGCTCACGCCTGATCGAGCGCAGCCTCGCCCGCGATCTGGCCGGCGACGTGCAACTCCTGTTCGAGGAAAGCGGCGTGGTCTGCGTCATCGCGGCCCCGGTGCCGCCCCCGACCCTCCTGGAGCGCCGGGCCGGCCTGACCGACCTTCCGCTGCCGGGTCGGCACGAAGCCGGGACAGGGCACCGCCCGGATGCGTCGCGCCCATAAGCATGCGCTCTGCCGCAGCGCGTCATTCTGTCTTCGTAAGAATATTGCGCGGCACCCAACACAACTTCTGGGTACAAAACGCGATGCCCGGAAACGGGCAAAGTCGGTACAAAGGTTTGACGCGCATTAAGTGAGTCTTAATCGGACGAACATATCAGTGACGCCTCGCCAACAGGACGTCCTCGATGCTCGGTCTTCCCCTGACACGGTTCGCGAAGAATCGCCGCGTTGCCGAATCGACGCCGGAAGCCACGCCCGTCGCCGAAGACGTCCGTCTGATCCACGCCGTCGAACGCCTGATGGCGACCCATGACCTCGACGCCGTCGATCTGCCCGACGGCCCCCTGAAGACCGCCCTCGTCGGTCTCCAAGGTGAGTCCGACCGCGCGACGCTCCGGGCCCTGGGCAGCACCGCCCGGGTGGCGCGGGAAGCCTCGGAAGCCGCGACCAACACCGGATGGATGACTTACGACGTCGGCGAGGTCGCCCGCGCGACCCAGACCATCGCGGGCGCCACGGAGGAGATGGCCGCCTCCATCGCCGAGGTCGCGCAGACCTCCGACACGGTGGTGAAGGTCGCCGAGGACGCCTTGTCCGCCATGCAGAGCTGCATCACCGACGGCAGCCAGGCCCGTGGCGCCATGCAGGAGATCGAGGGACGCACGGTCCAGATCGCCGACCGCGTGGTGGTGCTCGAGCGCGCCATCGCGCAGATCGAGGTGATGGCCACCGCCATCGCGGCGATCTCGAGCCAGACCAATCTCCTGGCGCTGAACGCGACCATCGAGGCGGCGCGGGCGGGCGAGGCCGGGCGCGGCTTCTCCGTCGTCGCCGCGGAGGTGAAATCCCTGTCCGCCCAGACCGCGAAATCCACGGGGGAGATCCGCTCCCTCCTCAACACCCTGACCGTCGAGATGGGGTCCATCGCCCAGGCGGTGAGCGAGAGCCGCAGCGCCGTGTCCGCCGGCCGGACCATCGTCGACGGCCTCGAGACCCGGGTCTCGCAGGCCAACGACCGCATCGGCGAGGCGAGCGAACTCAACCGGGCCATCGCGCACATGCTCGGCCAGCAGCGCCAGGCGACGGCGGAGATCTCCACCAGCGTCCAGAACATCGCCGGCAAGGCCTCGAAGACCCACGAGGAGATTGAGCAGATCACCAAGCGCCTGGTCAAGGCCGAAGCCCTCGGGCAGAAGGCCCTCGATACGGGCGCGCGCGGTCTGCCCGCCTACGCCCTGGTGCGCCTGCCGGCCGATATCGGCGCCTGGAAACGCAAGCTCGCCCGCGTCCTCGTCGGCTTGGCCGAGCCGGATCGCAGCCTCGCCAGACTGCCTTGGAACGACGGGCTCAGCCTCGCCGGTCTCCTGCGCGTCGGCCCCCTCGCCACCCATCCCGCCCTGCCGCAGCTTCTCACGGCAGAAGCCAAGGTGCTGGAGGAAGCCGATCGGATGATCACGGCCCTGGCGGGACAGAACTGGGATGTGGGGACACCGGCCTATCGCGGCGCCACGGACGCCATGAAGACGATGCTCGACACCGCCCGGATCATGCTCGGCGAGGCCGCCTCCGCCTGATCCGGAGGGGCGACGCGGCGGATCGATGCCAGCAAGCCATGTCCGGTCATACCCTGTCCCGCTCGATCGCTCCGCGATGGCGGCGACCCGTCATCGTCGGATGCCGTCCACATCCGAAGATCTCGTCACGGCATCGATCGCGCGGCGTGCGTATCAGCGGAGGGTCTCGCGCTGCGCCATCGCCGTGGCAGACCGGGATTTCTGCATCACGCCATCGATCTGCTCGCGCTGCCGGGTGAACTCCGCCAGCATCCGGCCGTCGAGCTCGCGGCCGCGCGGAACCCGGATCTTCATCGGGTCGACGAAGTGGCCGTTGATGACCACTTCGTAATGGAGATGGGCCCCCGTCGAGAGGCCGGTGGAGCCGACGTAGCCGATCACCTGCCCCTGCCGGACCTTGGCTCCAGCCGTCATCCCGCGGGCGAAACGCGACATGTGGTTGTAGGTCGTGACGTAGCCGTTGATGTGCTGGATTTCGATGCGGCGGCCGTATCCGGAATCCCAATCCGCCTTGATCAGGGTGCCGTTGCCCGCCGCGACGATGGGCGTACCGATGGGATTGGACCAGTCGACGCCCGTATGGAGCTTGGCGTAGCCGAGGACGGGGTGGCGCCGGTAGCCGAAGCCGGACCGCATGATGCCGTCGGCGATGGGCTTGCGGATGAGGAACTTCTTGAGGGAACGGCCCTGCTCGTCGAGGTAGTCGATGGTCCCGTCGTCGGGGGATTGAAACCGGTAGACCTTGCGTGATTCCCCGCCGAGGTTCAGCGCGGCGTAGAGCAGGTCCGGCCGCTCGGAGGCCGTCTGCCCCGCATCCTCGTCGAAGGTGTAGAAGACGTCGAGGGCGTCGCCGGATGAGATCCGACGCTGGAAATCGACGTCGTAGCCGAAGATCCGCACGAGATCCTCGACGGTGGTCCGCGGCAGTTCATGCCGGGCCGCAGTTTCCTGGAGGCTCTGATACAGCCGGGGGCCGGAGCCGCCCTCCTCTTCCTCGTCCTCGCCCGACGCGTCGACCTTGCCCAAGACCTTCGGCGAGGGCGCCCCCTCCGTCGGGGGTGCCACGGAGACGAAGGCGCCCCGATCGTTGATCGCCGCGATGGCCTCGATGCCGCCCTCGCCGTAGAGGATGAGCCGCGTCACCTGTCGCGGATCGCCGGGCTTGGGGCCGGGCGCGATCTGGAGGCGGAATTGCTGGCCTTCGGCGAGCTCGCTGATCCGCCCGCGCCCGCCAAGGGCCGCGACGATCCCGCGGATCTGCTCCTCAGTGGCTTGGCCGGTCCCGCGCAGCACGGTCTCGAGGCCCTCGCCGCGCTTGAGGGCGAGGTCGCGCTCGTCGACCAGGGGGGCGTCGCCGGCGCGCAGGCCGACCTTGGCGAGCCGGGTCACGTTCTCGGGCACCACAAGCACATCGATGGACTGGAACGGGCTGGGACCACCGACGGGCTGGGCCGGTTCGAAATCCGACGAGGCTCCGCCATGCTGCAGGGTGCGCGACAGCATGATCTGCGGTGCCACCGGCACGGCGCTGCGTCGGCCGGCCTCCGCCGTGAGCCGGCGTTCCTCCTCGATCTGCGCGGCGACATCGTCGTCCGTCAGGGCAGCCGCGCCGGGCTCGACGGCCAGGCCGACGAGATCCTGCTTCACGACGGAGACTTCGCCACCCGGGCCCTCGGAAATGCCGGGGTCCGGTGCGCGCTCCAACGGCTCGTCCGAGGCGAACTTGATCGGATCGAAGCGCGGCATCTCGGCGGCGAACACCCCCGTGGTCATGGACAGGGCGGTGGAGATGCGGACGAAGGGCCGGACCTTGATGATCTCGCGGTCGGCGAGGCGGACGGTGACGGGTGCGCGGAAACTCTGCTTCGCCGAGGCGATCATGAGGTTTCGCACGAGGCGGTCCCCCTTGCGCGCCAGGGCGATGTCGTCGTCGCTCGGCGCGGAACGGACGACGACAGCCGCCCGCTCGGGGATCGCCGCGAAGGAAATGTCGCTCTGGAACGACACATGGATCGCCGCCCCGATGAGACCGGCTCCGGTCAGGCCCGTCAGGGTACTGGCGCAGAGCCAGCGCAGGTTGACCTCACGGCGATCGATGCGCGGCGCGTCGGGTCCGAGGAGGTCGAGGGGCGGTTCGATCCCGTTGTGGAAGCGCGGCGTGGGACGCCCGTCCTGAGTCTGGGCCGGATGGCCGATCTTGAGGCGACCGCGCTTCACGAAACAACCCTTGTGAACGTGCCCCTGGCACCATCGGCGAACGGAACGGAAAAGCCCCCTGCCGGGTCTAGGATGTCGAAGGTCAGCGTGTCGAGAGTGAGGCGACGGCGTTCCCCCGACGGAGCGCGGCTTGATGTGAAGCAAACGGCAGAAAGCCCCCGATCGTTGAGGATCGGGGGCTTTTTGGTCTGTTTGATGTTTGGTTGCGGGGACAGGATTTGAACCTGTGACCTTCAGGTTATGAGCCTGACGAGCTACCGGGCTGCTCCACCCCGCGCCAGGGTGTTTTGCCTTTGGGGCAAGTTCGGATCGTCTGGAGGGAATG
>NZ_VRUZ01000138.1:0-8153 GCF_008039485.1 Methylobacterium sp. WL69
GGGCGTCGGGGGTCAAAGGCGTCGGGGATCAGGGTCGGACGAAGGGATGCCGCGGTCAACCGCCGACCCGCGTCTGCCGGTCGAGGTCGCTCGCCAGGGCCCGCCGGCCCGCCTCCAGGGCGGAGAGGGTGGCGCGCGCCTCCTCGATCTTCCCGTCGAGGGCCTCCAGGATCGCCCGCCCCTCCGTGCTGAAGCCGCGCACGGCCTCGCCGGCCTGGTTCAGGGCGTGGCCCGACTGGGTCAGGATGCGGCCGTACTCGGCCTGGGTCCGATCGAGGCGCTTCAGCTTGAGGTACATCGGCACCACGCAGGCGCTCGTCGCGATGAGGGCGACGAGCAGGATGGTGTCAACCAGCGGCGTCATGGCACGAGGCCTTCCTTCTCGGGGGCGATGGCTTCGTCGATGCGCAGGACGTAGGAGCCCTGCGCCTGCCCCATATGGCACCAGAACAGCGGCCTGTCGTTGCCCTCGAGCTTCACCCGGGTGGTGGGGGTGGCGTCGAGCCCGATGACCTGGCCGACCTTGAGCTCGGAGATCTCGCCGAGCGTCAGGGTGCGCTCCTCCAGGACGGCACGGAGGGTCACCTCGGCCTTCTGCACCTCGGCGGCGATCTGCTGGGTCCATTTCGGATCGCGGGCGGCCGAGTCGACGGTGAGCACCTTCGACAGGCTCGGGCGCATGGGGTTGATCACCGATTGCGGGATGATGAGGAACATCTCGCCGCTGCGGTTGAGGGCCTGGAGCAGGAATTTGGCCTCCACCGCCTTGTTGCCGCGGCCGCCGATGACGGCGAACTCCATGCGCGTCTCCGTGCGTTCGAGGCGGAACGGCGTGGCGGCCACGAGGGAGAACGAGGATTCCAGCGCCTTGCCGACCTGCTCCAGTACGATCTGGGCGATGCGCGTCTCGATGCCGGAGAACGGGCGCTCGTCCTCCACCCGCGGCTCGCCGCCATCCGAGCCCAGCAGCACCTCGACCATGGTGAAGACGAAGTCGCGGTCGAGGCCGACGAGGATGTGGCTGTCCCATTCGGGGGCGTGGAAGAGACCCGCGATGGCGTTGGTGTCGTAGGCGTCGAGCATCTCGCCGATGCGCCCGCTCTGGATGCCGCCGAGGGAGAAGTGCACCGGCGAGGCGACGAGGTGCTTGAGGTTGTCCGAGCAGCCCGTAGTCAGGCGGTCGAACACCACGCTGAGCATGGGCAGCCGGTCGAGGGACAGGCCGCCGGCCTCGATGAGGCGGGCGCGGAGATCGGTGCTCGGCCCCTTCTGGCCGGAGGAACCCTCTGGCGTGTCCATGGTCAGGCGGCCTCGCGCTGGGCGCCGCCGTTCACGGTGGCGTTCTCGACTTCGTCGATGGTGGGGCGGTCGCCGAGGGAGATGCCCTTGCGGCCGTGCTCGACGGCGATCTGCGGCACCGCCCCGCTCATGTAGGCGAGCAGGCTCTGCTTGACGATGATGTAGACATGGGCCTGCTTCTCGCGGATCACCTTGATCTTGGTCGCGAACGGCGCGAGCACGCCGTAGGACATGAAGACGCCGAAGAACGTGCCCACCAGCGCCGCGCCGATGAGACCGCCGAGGATCTGAGGCGACTGGTCGAGCGCCCCCATGGCTTTCACGATGCCGAGCACGGCCGCGACGATGCCCAGGGCCGGCATCGCCTCGGCCACCATGGTGACGGCGCCGTAGGGCTTGAGCCGGTCCTTGCGATAGCCCGAGATCTCCTCGTCCATCAGGGCTTCGATCTCGTGGGCGCGGGCGTTGCCGATGAGGATGAGGCGGGCGTAGTCGCAGATGAACAGGACGAGGTCGGCGTTCTTGGCGACCGTCGGATAGGCCTTGAACAGCTCGGAGTTCGCCGGGTCGTCGAGGTGGGGCTCGACCTCGTTGCGGGGCTTGGCCTTCAGCTCGCGCATGAGGGCGTGGAGGAGGCCGAGGAGTTCGAGGTAGTCCTTGCGCTTCGGCACCTTGCCGGTCAGCGCATCGACGCTCGCCTTGCCGGAATCGACCACGGTCTTCATCGGGTTGGCCATGACGAAGGCCCCCGCTCCCATGCCCCCGATGATCACGAACTCCCACGGCTGCCAGAGCACCACGAGGTGCCCGCCCATGGCGACGAACCCGCCGAGCATGCAGCCGATTCCGATGACGAGGCCGATGACAATGCCCAAGGTCTCTGGCCTCCGCCGGTGTGAACGCGTGTCACGCTAAGCAGCGGAGGTAAGGCGAGAGGCTTGCGCGGGGCTGGATGGGCCTTAAGCCCCGCGGCGCCTGTTCCCACGACCCTCCGCCGGGGCGGGGAAGAGGATCGTGCCGGCCGCGAGCCCAAGGAGAGCGACGAGCCCGAGGCGGCCCCAGCGGACGGGTTTGTTCGCGATGGCCTCCGGGGGCGACGCCCGCCGACCGGGGGCCGTTGTAGGAGCTCGGGCCGGTGCGTGATGGGGGATATCCATGTGGGTCAACGCCGAGGGCCCGCCCGCGTTGCCACGCCGCACGCCCCCGGCCTATAACCGCCGCCCATTCCCGATGCCCCGCGCCGTCGAGGAGGCTCGGGCCTCATCCGGCGCCGCTCTTTTTCGCGAGATAGGTCACGCCATGGCCGGCCATTCCCAGTTCAAGAACATCATGCACCGCAAGGGCCGCGTCGATGCGGTCCGCTCGAAGATGTTCGGCAAGCTCGCCCGCGAGATCACCGTGGCGGCCAAGCTCGGCCTGCCGGATCCCGCCATGAACGCCCGCCTGCGGGCCGCCATCATCGCGGCCCGCGCCGAGAACGTGCCCAAGGACAACATCGAGCGCGCCATCAAGAAGGCCTCGGGCGCCGACGCCGAGAGCTACGACGAGATCCGCTACGAGGGCTACGGCCCGGGGGGCGCCGCGATCATCGTCGAGGCGCAGACGGACAACCGCAACCGCACGGCCTCCGACGTGCGTTCGGCCTTCACCAAGTCCGGCGGCAGCCTCGCCGAGACCGGCGCGGTGTCGTTCATGTTCGACCATGTCGGCGTGGTGGAGTTCGAGGCCAAGGTGGCGGATGCCGACACCATGCTGGAGGCCGCCATCGAGGCCGGGGCCGACGACGTGCGCTCGTCCGAGGACGGCCACGAGATCGTCTGCGCCCAGGACGCCTACGGCGAGGTCTCCAAGGCGCTGGAAGCGCGCTTCGGCGAGCCCCGCCGCACGGCCCTGGTCTG
Organism: Methylobacterium sp. WL69; assembly: GCF_008039485.1. Taxonomy (NCBI): domain Bacteria; kingdom Pseudomonadati; phylum Pseudomonadota; class Alphaproteobacteria; order Hyphomicrobiales; family Methylobacteriaceae; genus Methylobacterium; species Methylobacterium sp. WL69. The sequence goes on from NZ_VRUZ01000138.1 coordinate 3,198, forward strand.
GAAGGCGCAGAACACCATCGAGGTCGACGACGAGACCGGCGAGAAGCTCCTGCGCCTCGTCGAGGTGATCGAGGACCAGGACGACGTCCAGAACGTCTTCGTGAATTTCTCCCTGTCCGAGGCCCTGATGGAGAAGCTGGCGGGTTGAAGCTCCCGTCGAGACCGGGCTTGGCAGTTTCATTGCGTCGCGTCGGGAAATCCCTTCAGCCCGCGTGAGACCGCCGTGCCGCAGAGCCCCAGCCCCGACCTGCACGCCGTCGTGCGGGAGATCGCCGAGGAGATGCGGGCGCGGCCCGACCGGGGCGAGGTCGCCACCTACATTCCGGAGCTCGCCCGGGTCGATGCGGGCGCCTTCGGCCTCGTCGTCATCGATGCCGACGGCGTGGTCGCGGCCGGGGGCGACGCCGACGTGGCGTTCTCGATCCAGAGCATCTCGAAGGTGTTCACCCTGACCCTGGCGCTGGGCATGGTCGGCGACCGCCTGTGGCGCCGGGTCGGGCGCGAGCCCTCGGGAAGCCCGTTCAACTCCATCGTCCAGCTGGAACGCGAGCGCGGCATCCCGCGCAATCCGTTCATCAACGCCGGCGCCATCGCGGTCACCGACGTGATTCTGTCGGGCCATCAGCCGCGCGAGGCGCTGGGCGAGATCCTGCGCTTCATGCAGTTCCTGGCCGAGGACCCGAGCATCACCATCGACGAGGCGGTGGCGGCCTCGGAACTCCGCACGGGATTCCGCAACGTCGCGCTCGCGAATTACATGAAATCCTTCGGCGTCCTCGACAACCCGGTGGACTTCACCCTGGGCGTCTACTTCCACCACTGTGCGATCAGCATGACGTGCCGGCAACTCGCCAGGGCCGGGCGTTACCTCGTGCATTCGGGCCGGATGCCCTCGACGGGCCATTCCGTGATCTCGGCCGAGCGGGCGCGGCGCATCAATGCCGTGATGCTCACCTGCGGCCATTACGACGGGTCGGGCGAGTTCGCCTACCGCGTCGGCCTGCCGGGCAAGAGCGGCGTCGGCGGCGGCATCCTGGCCGTGGCGCCGGGGCGTGCCTCCATCGCCGTGTGGTCCCCCGGCCTCGACGCCTCGGGCAATTCCCACCTCGGCCGGATCGCCCTCGAAACCCTCACCCGGCGCCTCGGCTGGTCGATCTTCGGCGTCTGATCGCCGTCAGGATTTGCGCGAGCGGTCCGCGTCCACCAGGGCGGCCTCGTGATAGCCGCAGGCGGCGAACGCGGCCGGTGGCTGCATCGCCTTCGTTTCGCCGCGCGGGCGGCTGGCCTCGCGGCGGTCCGCGCCGAGGCGGCCCCCGGTCGGGAAGGCGTAGATCTTGGCGGTCTCACGCGTGGCGGACGGCGTCATCGAACTGGGTCTCCTTGGGAGCGGCACCGACGGCGCCGCTCGAACGCTGAGCACAACATAGACCCTCTGCCCTGGGAATGCGCGGCCTGACGCGAATAAAACGCGCATCTGCCGGAAATATGCGCATGCCGGCGATTGCTAAAACGCGATGCAATAGTTCGATGGGGAAATCCTCGTTCGGGGTAAACGAGATTTCGAGGTGCCGATATCGAGCCTATGCTTCGCTGTGTCTGCTCAAGAACATGGCATGGGCATCGTGTGATTAAAAACAATGCAGAATGGCCAATTGCTGGGCAAATGCCGCATCCGAAGGCCGGATCCCAAGGGGGACTTAGCCGGTCCCGACGGGCGAACGGATCTAGGTTTGATTGGCATAGCAAATGCTTTTGCGAGGGCGGCAGTTCCCTGGGGCGGTCGACGGTCCGCGCTCGGCGGTGGTCCGCACCGCGAACGGAAGAGAGACTTCACGATGACGAAGTACAAGCTCGAATACATCTGGCTGGACGGCTACACGCCCGTCCCCAACCTGCGCGGGAAGACGCAGATCAAGGAATTCGACGGCTTCCCGACCCTCGATCAGCTTCCCATGTGGGGCTTCGACGGCAGCTCGACCATGCAGGCCGAGGGCGGCTCTTCCGACTGCATGCTGAAGCCCGTGCGCCACTTCCCCGACGCGACCCGCAAGAACGGCGTCCTGGTCATGTGCGAAGTGATGATGCCGGACGGCGTCACCCCCCACGCCTCCAACAAGCGCGCCACCATCCTGGATGACGACGGCGCCTGGTTCGGCTTCGAGCAGGAGTACTTCTTCTATAAGGACGGCCGTCCGCTCGGCTTCCCCGCTTCCGGCTATCCGGCGCCCCAGGGTCCGTACTATTGCGGCGTCGGCTACAAGGAAGTCGGCTCCATCGCCCGCAAGATCGTCGAGGAGCACCTCGACCTCTGCCTCGACGCCGGCATCAACCACGAGGGCATCAACGCCGAGGTCGCCAAGGGCCAGTGGGAGTTCCAGATCTTCGGCAAGGGCTCCAAGAAGGCCGCCGACGAGATGTGGGTCGCCCGCTACATCCTCCAGCGCCTGTGCGAGAGCTACGAGATCGACGTCGAGTACCATTGCAAGCCCCTGGGTGCCACGGACTGGAACGGCTCGGGCATGCACGCCAACTTCTCGACGGAGCACCTGCGCACGGTGGGCGGCAAAGCCTATTTCGAGGCGCTGATGGCCGCCTTCAAGGACAACCTCGACGACCACATCGCCGTCTACGGCCCCGACAACCACATGCGCCTGACGGGCAAGCACGAGACCGCGGCGATCAACGAGTTCAGCTACGGCGTCGCCGATCGCGGCGCCTCGATCCGCGTGCCGCACAGCTTCGTCAACAACGCGTACAAGGGCTACCTGGAGGACCGCCGGCCCAACAGCCAGGGGGACCCCTACCAGATCGCCTCGCAGATCCTGAAGACCGTGGCCTCGGTTCCCACCGCCGCCGGAGTCTCCGCGGCCGCCTGAGGCGACCGGCTTTCCCGATCCTCCAGAGCGCGGCGCGGCCCTTCGCGGGGCCGCGCCGTTCGCATTTCGGGGGGAGGGTTTGGCGAAACGCTCCGTTCACGGTATGTGCCTAACGCTCGACGCCGGCGCGACCCGCGCGCTCCAGGGCCACCACGCATGACCGCTCCCGTCCGCATCCTCGGCATCGACCCCGGACTGCGCCGCACCGGCTGGGGCGTGATCACCGTCACGGGGACCAAGCTCGCCTACGTCGATTGCGGCGTCGTCACCTCCGACGGCGACCTGCCCCTGGCGCTCCGCCTGCGCGAGCTGCACGAGGGCATCAGCCGGGTGGTCCGGGGGTTTTCCCCCCACGAGGTCGCCGTGGAGGAGACCTTCGTCAACAAGGACGCCCAGGCGACGCTGAAGCTCGGCCATGCCCGCGCCATCGCCCTGCTGGTCCCGGCGCTGGCGGGTTTGCCGGTGTCGGAATACGCCGCCAACCTCGTCAAGAAGACCGTCTGCGGGGCCGGTCACGCCGACAAGGTGCAGATCCAGGCCATGGTGAAGTTCCTGATGCCGAAGGCCGAGTTCAAGACGGCCGATGCCGCCGACGCCCTTGCCATCGCCGTCACCCACGCCAACCACCGCGCCTCCCACGCCCTCAAGAGCCGGCATGCCCCCGTGCCGGGGATGAGCGCGCTTGCCGCCGCCCGCATCGCCGCGGCCCTGGCCAAAGCGGGCTGATCGCACCGGGCTGATCGCACCGGGACGCCACCTGACGGTTCGGGCGGAGGGTGGCGCTTCGGGCCGCCCGGAACTGGGAGCCCCCATCCGCGGGGGCGCCCGGTCCGGAAGGAAGGGCCCGTCGTTCGACGGAATCGCTACAACTCTTCCTATCCCGCGAGAGCGATCGAAAGACTCCCGATCCTACGATGCCCGCGAGCGGCACAGTGAGAGCGATGAGACACCCGCACGCGAAACCCCATCACCACACGGTGGTCGTCCCGGCCCTGTGCTGGGGACGGGATCGCTCCGAGTTCTACGCCGTGACGGACATCGTCTCCCCGGACGGAATTCACTTCCGCTCCGCCACCACCCCGCTCGTCGACGAGGAACTGACCTGCAACATCCGCCATATCGGCGCCGTGGAAACCCGCGTGGTCAGCATCGGTGACCACGCCTTCGTCGTCCGCCTCCTTGCGAAACAGCAGGCCGTCGCCAGCGTCGCCCGGGAACTGCGCCTGCTCTCGGAGCAGCAGGAGGCGACCGCCCCCGTCCGCGTCCATCCCCGGGTGACGCCCCTGGAGACCGACGTGACCGTCGAACTCGCGGATGGCCGGATCGTGCCGGCCAAGCTTCTCAACGTCTCGGCGTCCGGCGTCGCCTTCACCCTCGACGTGCAGATCGCCATCGGCGCGCCCATCACCATCGGCCGGACGGCGGCCCGCGTCGCCCGTCACTTCGAGCACGGGATCGGCGCGGTGTTCGACAGGGCGTTCGCCCCCCAGGCGATCGACCAGCACATCACCCTCTGAGATCGCCCGGCGCGGCCGGCCGTCAGGGTACCGCCTTGAACTCGCCCTCCAGGCGCAGGGTCACCTCGTCGCCCACCATCGGCAGGTAGGCGGTGATCCCGAACTCCGAGCGCTTGATCACCGCCCGCCCGTCGAATCCGACGGTGAAGAGCTTGTCGACCGGGTGGAGCCCGGCCTGGTTGAAGGTGGCGTCGAACGAGACCGGTCTGGTGACCCCCTTGAGGGTGAGTTCGCCGTTGACCCGCGCCGTCGTCGGACTGGTCGGCTCGACGGAGGTGCTGACGAAGGTCGCCGTGGGGAATTTCTGCGTGTCGAAGAAGTCCGGGCTCTTGAGATGGGCGTCGAGCTTGTCGTTGAGCCCGGTGATGCTCGGCGTGCCGACGGTGACGCTGATGCGGCTCTTGTCCGGGGCCTTCGCGTCGAGGCTCGCCTCCGCCGCCACGTCGGTGATCTGCCCGTAATAGGTCGAGAAGCCGAGGTGGCCGAGCGACCAGGTGATCTTGCCGTGGGCCGGATCGAGGCGGTAGGCCCCGGAGCGGACCTGCGTCGGGTCGGTGGTGGGG
>NZ_VRUZ01000139.1:0-7751 GCF_008039485.1 Methylobacterium sp. WL69
CGCCCCCGTCTCCCGCAGGACCCCCGCGACCGCCCGGATCGCCGCATCTCCCACCGCGTGCCCATGGCGGTCGTTGATGGTCTTGAAGTGGTCGATGTCGATCAGGAGCGCCGTCATCGGCGCCTCCGGCGTCGTCCCGTCGACCAGCCGCTCGGCGAGATGTTCGGCCCGCCGCAGGAAGGCGCCGCGGTTGAGCAGCTGCGACAGGTGGTCGGTGTCCGCCTGGCGGATCAGCTCCCGCTGCAGGCCGAGCAGGCGCTCGGTGGCGCGCAGGCGCGCGATCAACTCGTCCCGGCCCGGAGGCTTCGACATGAAGTCGTCGGCCCCGCTGTCGAGCACTTCGCCCAGGCTGCGGCTGCCGTGGGCCGAAGACATCACCAGGATGGCGAGCGGCCGGGGTGCGTTGGCGAGGAGCCGCAGCTGCCAGCACAGTTCGAACCCGTCGAGCGGGTGGGTTTCCAGGCTGGTGAGGACGCAGGCCACGGTTTCGTCGGCGGCGACGCGGGCGAGCGCTTCCCCGGCATCGGTGAAGCACAGGGCCTCATGGCCGCTCGCCACTAGAATCTCGGTCACGGACCGATGGATGACCCGGCTCGGGTCGACGACGACGATGCGCAAGGTTGTCCTCAGCCGGGAGATCGATGGCGGAAAGCGAGGGGGTGGAGTTTCCCAAACTGGCAGGGCCGCAGTCCCGCCGAGGATCTGAACGTGCTGTAAACCATCACGGTGCGCGTCGCAGCCCGTGGATCACGATTTGTCTATACCATCTCGGATTCGTGAGGCGGTTGTATCAAATGCGATCGAAATTCCTATCGGCATGTATCGGTGCGCAATGCATCTTGGGAGCATCGGACGGGAGACGACCGTTTCGGCGGTCGACGTCCTTCGAATCCCTTTCCCAGGAAGCCCAGACCATGTTCGTCCGCACCCTCGATTTGCTGTGCCTCCGTGTCCTGGGTTCACCGGCCCTCGGACGGGGGGTGCGCGCGGTCATCGTCGGGGCGGCACGACAGACCCCTCCCCGCACGGAAACCGCCGACGGTCGGGCCGTCCCGGTCTGCTAGTCGGAGGGATCGCCAAGAGGCGGAGCGAGCATCGCCCCGGACCCTCTCACCCTGGCGAACGATGGGATCGGCGCGCCGGGAACACCTGCGTCCGCGGCTTGATCACGGCTTGGAGTGGGGCGACGGCGGCGTTCGCTTCGAGGCCATTGCCGCTCGGAGGCGCAGGGTCGCGGAGCCGACACGACACGGACGCCCAGGGCCATCGCCGGGCGTCGGAGCCCCCCTAGACCGGCTCGTCGGGCGGGCGCGGCCCGGCCGGGGCGAACAGGTCCTCGGGGGGATCGATCACGACGCGGCCGCCGGCGATGTCGAGCTCGGGGACGAAGGCCTTGGTGAAGGGCAGGAGGGCGGTGGCGCCGCCCAGGGCCGGCTTGATCTCAAGGAGATCGCCGCCGCCGTAATTCGGCACGTCCGCGACGGTGCCGAGGCGGGTCCCGGCGGTATCGACCACGTCGAGGCCGACGAGGTCGGCGGTGAAGAACTCGTCTTCCGCCTCGACGCTGCCGAGGCGCTCGCGGGGGAGATAGAGCGCGAGGCGGTTCAAGCCCTCCGCACCCGTGCGGTCGGCCACACCCTTGACGCGGACCACCAGCAGGTCGGGCGAGGCGCCGCCGGCCCGGCGCACCTCGGTGAATTCGATGCGGCGCCCGTCGGCGCCGATCAGGGGCCCGTAGGACGCGATGGCCTGCGGGTCGCCGGTGTAGGATTTCAGGCGGATCTCGCCGTTGAGTCCGTGCGCACGGCCGAACTCGCCCATCTGGACGAGGCTCGGATCGGTGGCGGGCAGGGGCGCATCGGCGTCGGGGTTCGGCCGGTGGGCCGAAGTCGGGACGCTCGCGCCGATGCGTCCGGGACGCGCGCGGCGTCCGCCGTCCCCGTGGGGCGTGTGACCGGGGGGACGGCGGGCCATGCGCTGCGCCTCAGGCCGCGGCGTCTTCGGCCGGCGGGGCGGCGGCCTTCTCGGCGCGCTTGGCGGCGCGCTCCTTGGCCTTCTCGCCGGGCTCGGCCTTCTGCGGGTTGTTGCGCGCGGGGCGCTTGGCGAGGCCGGCGGCGTCGAGGAAGCGCAGGACGCGGTCGGTGGGCTGGGCGCCCTTGGCGAGCCAGGCCTGGATCTTGTCGGACTCGAGCACGATGCGGGCCGGATCGTCCTTGGCCTTCATGGGATCGTAGACGCCGACCTTCTCGATGAAGCGGCCGTCGCGGGGGGCGCGGGCGTCGGCGACGACGATGCGGTAGTACGGGCGCTTCTTGGCGCCGCCACGGGTGAGACGGATCTTGAGGGACATGGTTTCTACTCTCTGTTTTCGATCGCGTTGTGGTTGGCCGCGATCGTCTGGTGGTGCCGGATCACTTCCTTGACCACGAAGGCCAGGAAGGTCTCGGCGAAATCGGGATCGAGCTTGGCGTCGATCGCGAGCCGGCGCAGGCGGGCGATCTGCATCGCCTCGCGCCCGGGGTCGGAGGCGGGCAGGCCCTTGCGGGCCTTCAGCTCGCCGACCCGCTGGGTGCAGCGGAACCGCTCGGCGAGCAGGTAGATCAGGGCCGCATCGAAGTTGTCGATGCTCTCGCGCAGGCGCACGAGTTCGGGGTCGATCCCCTGCGCCGCCATGGTCTCGGGGCCGCTCATTTCTTCTTCCCCGGCAGAAAGCCGCCGAGGCCCGGCAAGCCCTTGGGACCGCCGAGGCCGGGAAGCCCCGGCATCTTGCCGCCCAGGCCCGGAGGCATGGGGGGCAGCTTGCCGCCGAACTGCTTCTGCATGTCGGCGATCATCTCGGGCGTCGGCTCGGGCATGCCCGGGGGCAGGCCGGGCATCCCGCCCGGCATCCCGCCACCGCCACCCATGCCGAACATCGAGCCCAGCGCCTGGCCGATGCCGCGCTTGCCCGAGCCCATGGCCTTCATCATGTCGGCCATGGTCCGGTGCATCTTGAGGAGCTTGTTCAGCTCCTCCACCTTCGTCCCCGAACCCGCCGCGATGCGCTTCTTGCGGGAGTTCTTGAGGAGGTCGGGATTCTTCCGCTCCTGGGCGGTCATCGACGAGATGATGGCCCGCTGGCGGGCGAACATCTTCTCGTCGAGGTTGGCGTTCTCGACCTGCTTCTTGATCTGGCCCATGCCCGGCAGCATGCCCATGAGGCCGCCGATGCCGCCCATCTTCTCCATCTGGGCGAGCTGCATCGACAGGTCGTCGAGGTCGAACTTGCCCTTGCGCATCTTCTCCGCGGTGCGGAGCGCCTGCTCGTGGTCGATGGTCTCGGCCGCCTTCTCCACGAGGGAGACGATGTCGCCCATGCCGAGGATGCGGTTGGCGACGCGGGAGGGGTGGAATTCCTCCAGGGCGTCGACCTTCTCGCCGGTGCCGACGAGCTTGATCGGCTTGCCGGTGACGGCGCGCATGGACAGGGCCGCGCCGCCGCGCGAATCGCCGTCCATGCGGGTGAGCACGATGCCGGTGACGCCGAGGCGCTGGTCGAAGGCGCGGGCGGTGACGACGGCATCCTGGCCCGTGAGTGCGTCGGCGACGAGGAGCACCTCGTGCGGGTTGGTGGCGGCCTTCACCTCGGCCGCCTCCTGCATCAGCGCCTCGTCGAGGGTGGTGCGGCCGGCGGTGTCGAGCATCACCACGTCGAAGCCGCCCAGCCGCGCCGCATCCATGGCGCGCCGGGCGATCTGCACCGCCGACTGGCCGGCGACGATGGGCAGGCACTCGACCTCGACCTGCTTGGCGAGAATCGCCAGCTGCTCCATGGCGGCCGGGCGGCGGGTGTCGAGGGAGGCGAGCAGCACCTTGCGCTTGTCGCGCGACGCCAGCCGGCGGGCGATCTTGGCCGTGGTCGTGGTCTTGCCCGAGCCCTGGAGGCCGACCATCAGGATGGCGACGGGGGCGGGGGCGTTGAGGTCGATGAGCCCGACATCGGAGCCCAGCATCGCGGTCAGCTCGTCGTTGACGATCTTGACGACCATCTGGCCGGGGGTGACCGACTTGACGACGACGGCGCCAACCGCCTTATCGCGCACCTTCTCGGTGAAATCGCGCACGACTTCGAGGGCGACGTCGGCTTCCAGCAGGGCGCGCCGGACTTCCCGCAGAGCGGCGGTGACGTCGGCCTCGGTGAGGGCGCCGCGGCGCGTCAGCCCCGAGAGAATGCCGGACAGGCGATCGGACAGGCCTTCGAACATGCGTCAGGCTCCCTGGGCCAGGCTCGTCAGGACACGTCTCGTCACGGCGAACAGCATCACTGGTTGATGCCCGCGCTCTCGGCCCGGCGCGCCTGGAGGGCGTTCTCGAAGCTGCGCACGGCGCGGGCGAACTTGTCCCGGCACTCCGGATTGCAGAAACCCACGACGGCACCGTTGTAGAGGGTCAGCGAATCGACCGCGATGGGCTTGCCCGACCACGGGCAGACGTCGTTGACCGCATCCGCGATGTCCAGCGGCGTGTTCGACGTGAGGGGCGTGGCGTGGGGCATGCGGCCTTCGAACGAATGTGCGATCGACGCCCTGTCCCCAACGCGAAGCTCGCCCGAGGGCGCATCGCGCTGTCGGGCGTTGACCTCCGGCCTCATGGGACCGGTCGGCGTTCGTGCTGACGATCGGATCGTCTGAAAGATGAAGGGTCGGTTAGGACGAGAATGCGGGGGAGTCAAGTTTTCTGGCCGGTGGGCCGGGATGCGACTTTGACAGGGGTTCGCATCCTAAGCGATCATCGCGAGGCAGACTTCGCGAGGGGCGATGAGCGATACGGACGACGCCCGAGCCCGACTCATCTCGAACGAAAGCACGAAGTTGACGGCGACCTATGTCAACGGCGTCGCCATCGCAGTGCTCGCCATCGGAGGCCTGGCCCCGCTTTTTTCCCAGGATGTCTCTGTGCCGACGACGCCCAACCGCCCTTCGCTAACGCCGGGCATTTCCCTTCTTTGCTTATGCGTCAGCAGCACCCTACATTGGGTTGCCAGAAGTCTTCTCCGGGAGTTGCGGTAATGGACATCCACACCCTGACCCTCCTGCTATACCCGTTGGGCGCCTTGCTACTCGGCCTTGGAACCGTATGGCTCGCCCGCCGCGCGCACTGAAGCAGCGTCAACGGCCTTCGGCCGAAAGCCCCGGCAAATCCTGCAGGGCCGGGTTCGACAGCGCCATCACCTTGAACAGGCTGCCCATGCCGCGCCGGGCCGGATCGGTGAGGCGCGACACGGCCGTGGCGATTCGTAACGCCTGCTGCGGCGTGGCGTTGGCGCTGAGGCGTTCGGCGCGCGCGCGCAGACCGAGCGCCTGGAGGAAGTCGCGCTGATCGAGGGGGCCGTGCACCCGCGCGCCCTCACCGGATGCGGCCCGCGCCAGGGCCGAAAAATCCACGTGGGTGGTCAGGTCGGCCTCCCCGGGCGCCGCCAGGGGATCGACGAAGCGGTGCCCCGCCACGGCCTGGAGCGAATCGCCGAAGCCCGGCCGGGCGTGACCGTAATCGATGGCGAGCATCGCGCCGCCGTCCCGCACGAGGCGCCGGGCGAGGTCGCGGACGGTGTCGAGGGCGGCCCCCGGCAGGGTCAGGGTCGCGCCGACGGGCGCCGGCGCGTCGATGCGCGGATCGGGCTCGGCGGCGAGGCCGAAGACGAGGCGGTCGGCGTCGGGCGACAGGCCGATGCAGCGCTCGAACCAGCCGCGCGCCGTGCGCTGGAACTGGCGCACGGGCAGGGCGTCGAAGAACTCGTTGGCGACGACGAGGGCGGGCCCCGGCGGCAGGGTGGCGAGGCCCTCGTGCCATGTCGGCGCGAAGCCGGAGAGCCGCTCGGCCTGCGCGGCCCGCAGGACCGGGCTGGTCTCGACGAGGTGGAGGGCGGGGCGCAGGGTCGGCGCGGCGCGGGCAAGCGCTCTCAGCGCGTCGGCCATCAGGGTGCCGCGTCCGGGGCCGAGTTCCACCAGGGCGAGGTCGGCGGGCGCCCCCATGGCCCCCCACGCCGCCGCGATCCAGACCCCGATCAACTCGCCGAACATCTGCGAGATTTCCGGCGCGGTGACGAAGTCGCCCGCCGCCCCCAGGGGATCGCGGGTGCGGTAGTAGCCGTGGACCGGATGGCCGAGGCAGAGGTCCATGTAGCGCGCCAGCGGAACCGGCCCCGTCGCCAGAATCTCATCGCGCAGCAGCGTGAAAAGCGGCGTCGTCAAGGGGCGTCGGCCCGGCTCGTCCTGGCGATGCCGCCGCGCGCCGCCAGCACGATGGTGACGAGGCCGACGAGCGCCATGGGCAGGCAGAGCAGCATCCCCATGGTGATGCCGCCCGTGGCCCAGCCCTCGGTGCCGAACAGGTAGCCGAGCTGCCGGTCGGGCTCGCGGAAGAACTCGCAGAACGTCCGGGCGAGGGCGTAGCCGAGGACGAAGACGCCGCTGAGCAGACCCGGCTTGCGGAAGCCGAACACCCGCACGGCCACCGCCATCACGCCGAACAGCAGGGCGCCCTCGGTGGCGGCCTCGTAGAGCTGGCTCGGGTGGCGCGGCAGGGGGCCGCCGGACGGGAACACCACGGCGTAGTCGAAGTCCGGGGCGATGCGGCCCCACAGCTCGCCGTTCACGAAATTGGCGATGCGGCCGAAGAACAGCCCGATGGGCACCGTGACGGCGGCGAGATCGAACAGGTTGAAGGCGGCGAGTTTTCGCGAGCGCGCGAACAGGGCCATGGCCAGCACCGCCCCGAGGAAGCCGCCGTGAAACGACATGCCGCCGTTGCGGATGGCGAGGATCTCGAGGGGGTCGTTCAGGTAGAGCGGCAGGTTGTAGAACAGCACGTAGCCGATGCGGCCGCCGAGGACGACGCCGAGGGCCACCCAGACGATGAGGTCGTCGATGTCGTTCAGGCTCGGCCGCCGGCTCGCACCCCAGAGCCGGTCCGTGGCGACGAGCCGGCGGGCGTAGAACCAGCCGCCGAGCAACCCGGCGATGTACGACAGGGCGTACCACTTGATGGTAATCGGCCCGATGGCCACCGCCACCGGATCGATGGCGGGAAACGGCAGGGCGAGGAGCGGTGGCATCGGCGGGCGTCCCGGTCTGATACGGTTTCCAGCCGATCGGTTCGGTTGAACCGGCCGATCGCTGAAAGAGGAAGTGAAGCGCGGGTCCCCTCTCCTGGAAGGAGAGGGACAGGGTTAGGTGTGTGACCTATTCAGAGATGTCCCACACCTCACCCCAACCCTCTCCTTTCAGGAGAGGGAGCCTGTCGCGCCTGATGCCGGCTCATTGTGGCTCTCGATATCAGCCACCGGGCGGATGTGTGAATCCGGTAGCCTTCCAAGAGAGGGAGCAGGAAGCGACCGCTCGATCCGAAGCGGTCGAACAGCGGCGGGTTGAGTGTCTCTCACGAAACGCCCGCTGCGCCGGTCTGCCGAATCACGGAGCCGGCGCCCATCGAAAACTCCGTGAGGCCCTGCAAATCCGGGCATTGGACGCGCGGGGCCCGACCCGTCAAGGCCGAGCCCTGCGCGGGGATCATGCCGGCCCGACCGCGCCCCCGTCCGTGTCCCGTCGCGCCATGAGCAGGATGCCGTGTCCGTCCGGCCCCGTCAGGCCGGCCATGTGGCCGTCCCCGGACCGGAGGACGGCGTGGTCGGGCCGGGCTTCCGCGAGCCGGGCGAGGAGGGCGGGCAGGTCGTCGATGCCGAAGCAGAGCCGGGAGGTCGCCCGGTCGCGGGC
>NZ_VRUZ01000013.1:0-68323 GCF_008039485.1 Methylobacterium sp. WL69
CCCGCGCCAGGGCGTCCGCCATGGCGGCCGCGTCCGCCGCCCTGACGCGGTCCGACGCCCCCGCCGCATGGGCGATCAGGCCGCCGACCCGGACCACGCGGGCCCCGCCGAGGGGCAGGCTCTCCGGATGCAGGTCGTCGAGGTGCAGCAGCAGGGCGACGTCGCCCGCCGGCGCCGCGTCGGCCTCCGGCAGGGCGACCTCACGGGGCGGCATCGCCTCGTCGAGGGCGTCCGGGTACTCGTCGAGGCCGACGGGGTCGAAGCGCCCCTCGGTGTAGCGCCGGATGTTCTCCGCACGGGCGACGTAGTGCTTGCCGCGGGTGTGCAGGCCCGCCACCCAGCGCCAGGACAGGGTGTTGCTCGCCGGGTCGCCGTCGACGAGGTGGCGCAGGAAGAAGTCGGCGCCCAGCGCCCAGGGCAGGCGCAGGGTGAAGATCCAGATCGAGGCGAACCACATCCGGGCGTGGTTGTGGAGCCAGCCGGTCTCGACGAGCTCGCGGGCCCAGTCGTCGAAGCCGTCGAAGCCGGTGCGGCCCTCGATGGCCGCCGCATGGGTCCGGCGCAGGCCGGGCTCGGCGGCGAGGCGGTCGTGGCCGGCGGCGGCCTGGGCCAGATAGTCGGTCCAGGCGGCGGGATGGGTCTCGAGGTGGCCCTTGAAGTAGGTCCGCCAGAACACCTCGGACACGAACTTGTCGGCACCGCCGTCGCCGAACGCCCGCCCGGCGGCCTCCACCACCTCGGCCTCGGTGACGAGGCGCCGGCGCAGGTACGGCGAGAGCGTCGAGGTGGTCGGGCGCTGCCCGGGGCCCCGGTCGGTGTTGCGGTCGCCCGCATAGGCGGCGCCGGCGCCGGCGAGGAACTCGGTCAGGCGGTCGAGCCCGGCGGCGCGGGTGAGGGGGAAGCTGCGATCCATCCGCCCCAGGTAGGGCGGTGGGGGCGGGCGGCCGGTGCGGCGCTTTCCCCGGATTCAGCGTGTACCGTAAGTGTGGGCGCCCGGCCGATCTCCCGGCCGGGCACCGGATCGGCTCAGAACCGATAGGTGAAGTTGCCCTTCACCGCGTGGTCCTCGGCGCGGCGGCCGGCCTGGCCGGTATAGGCCACGCCGAGGGTCGCGTTGGCCGAGACCCGGAGGTCGAGGCCGGCTTCGGCCACGAGGGCGTCGCGGTCGATGGGGATGCCGGCCGTCAGGAAGGTCGGCCCGGTGGCACCGAAGGCGAGCAGGGCCGTCGGAACCACGTCGCCGAAGGCGCGGCGATAGCCGAGCAGGCCGTGGACGGAGACCGGAACCCCGAGGCCGAGGTCGAGGCTGGCCTGCGCCCGCAGGCCGGCCGTGGCCGTGCCGAGGTCGTAATCGCGGGCGAACCCGGTCAGGGCCGCCACACCCCCGGTCTCGGCGAACCGGTCGCGGCGGATGGAGACGTAGGCGCCGCCGACGAAGGGCTCGATGTAGGACGGCGTCGTCACGGGTGCCGGCCCGGTTTCCCCGCCGGACGGCGCGCCGCCGCCGAGGAACACCTTGTAGCCGAGTTCGCCGAACCCCTGGATCGTCGCGCCGCCGGTCCGCGCGGCCGCGGTGTCGGTGACCCCGGCGAACAGCACCGTGCGGCGCAGGCGCGCCGCGTTGTCGGCATAGACCGCGCCGAGGCGCAGGGAGACCGGCCCGTGCTCGTAGCCGCCGTAGACGCCGCCGAACCCGCTCTCGATCACGCCCGACTGCAGCCGGCCGGCGGTGTCGAGGTTCGTCACGGTGTAGCCGCCGGCGAGACCGAAGCGGACGCCGCCCGCGACGCGCGCGTCGGCGCCGAGGATGAAGCCCGAGGTCTGGCGCGACAGGCTCGCCGCGTTGCCGTCGCTCCGGGCCTGGCCGAAGCTGCCGAAGCCCTGGCCCCAGACGCCGAACACCCGCGGGTCGAGGACGCGGACCGGCACCGGGACCGGCGCCGCCCGGCGGCCCGGAAGATCCGCCGTGTAGGCGGCCGGCAGACGGCCGTAATCGGTGGCCTCGCCGTCACCGGGGCGCGCGCCCCGGCGCATCCGGCCGAGGATCGCCTCGCGCACGAAGAACGCTGTCTCGAATTCGGCCGTGATCGCGCTGGCGTGGATGTCGCCGGTGAGCGCCTGGAACGCGCCGACGGCCTCCGGCGTGGTGAGCCCCACGGTGCGGTCGTAGGAGCCGGTGCCGGCCCCGCCGGCCTGGATCGCCGTCGCCACCGCGGCCTGGTTGCGGGTCTGCGCGACGGTGGCGAACGCCAGGTCGTTGCGGGTCAGGGTCAGGTCGACGGCGTTCGGCCGGTAGCGCAGGCTCGGGCTGAGGAAGGCGAGGTTGGCGGTCACGCCGGCGAACTGGCCGGACACGCCCGACGCCGCGTCGAGGATCGTGTATTGGGTGCGGGGATCGTAGGTCCCGCCGGCGGCCAGCACCTGCACGGTGCCGCCGCTGAGGGCCGCGGCGCCGGAGGCCGCGATCCGGTCGGACCGGCCGGCCGCGTTCGCCTCGACCTGGTAGGTCGACCCGGCCGCGAAGGCGACGTTGCCGGCGACCGACAGGGTGCCGATGGAGTTGCCCGGGGCGACGGTGCCGCCGGACAGGGCAGTGACGCCGCCGACCGTGCCGGTGCCGCCGAGGAGGCCGCCGGAGCCCACGGTGGCGAGGCCCGTGATGGTGCCGTTGGCGTAGAGGGCGCCGCCGCTGCCGATGGTGGCGTTCGTCGTCAGCCGATCCGCGCCGTCCATGCGGAGCGTTCCGGTGACGTTCCCGAAATAGCCGGCGGCCGAATAGAGGTCGAGGCGGCTCCAGTAGCTCCAGGGCGTGCCGTAGAGGGCCGCGAGGGCGTTGGTCTGGGTGTTGACCACGATCTGCTGGATCGTGTCCGTCGCCAGCTGGCCGTGGAGGCCGCCGTTCGGGGCGATCGTCCGCGCGGCGGCGGTGCTGCCGCCGTAGAGGGTCGCGAGCAGGATCGACGGATCGGGCCCGCCGGCCGGCGCCGCCTCGCGCGGGGCTTGCGCGAAGGTCAGCGTCGGCAGGCCGAAGGTGAGACCCTGCCGGTAGGCCGCCTGGTTCGCCGCCGAAGCCGCATACGGGTTGTTGGCCGTGTTGGCGGCGCTCGCGGCGCAGGCCGCGACGGTGTCGCCGCATTGGGCCGCGAGGCTGCCCCGGTACGGAGCCTGCACCGCCGTGAACAGGCTCGGCAGGTTGAGCGCCGTGCCGGTCGTCGCCGCGTTGTTGATGTAGAGCGGGTTGGTGAGGGCCTGGGACAGGCTGTAGAGCGACAGGGACCGGCCGGCGGCGAGGTCGAGCGGGTAGTGCACGCCCAGGACGACGCGGCTCTTGGAGAACTCGGCGGCGCGCGACAGGACGCCCTGGAACTGCTCCGGCACCAGCATCGCGAACAGGGTGCCGTAGGTGTAGGCGTAGGTGGTGTGGCCGCTCGGGAAGGCCGAGCTGGTGGCGACGGAGTTGATCGCCGTCGGGTCGAACCGATTGATCTGGCTCGAGACCTGCAGCGGCCGCGAGTTGCCGTAGACGTTCTGGCCCGGCTGCCCGTTCGAGACGCCGTAGGCGAGATTGTAGACGCTGTCTTTGGCGTTCGGCAGATCGCCGAAGGTCGGCAGGCTGTAGCCGGGGGGCGCGACGGCCCGGACGGGCACGTAACCGGCGGTCACGGTGCCGGGATTGATGGCCGCGCCGTTGGCGAAGTAGTTCTTCGTCGTGGTGACGGCGGACGCCGACAGTGTCAGCGCCTTCGACATCATCTCGTCGACCTGGCGGATCGGACTGTTCGGCGCTTTCGCGTCCCTCGCGAGGGACGCGGTGTGGAGTCCCCCCAGGACGGGACCGAGCCCTTCGGCGACGATTCCGGACTTGTCGCTGATCGCCAGCTTCTGCTGCTGCGGGGTCGCCGCGTTGTTGGTCGCGATCGACTGCTGGAGATTGTCGCGCAGGGTCTGCCGGCCGATCTCGGTCGCGTTCAGACCGAGGAACGGTGACAGCAGGTTCAGAATGTTGGTGTCGGCGGGCGTGACGGTGGCGGTCTGCGCCCGTGCGCCCGTCGATCCATACGCCGCGACCATGACGGCGATGATCGAGACACCTTGCTTCAAGTCCATGATTCGCCCCTCTCGTGCCGTTCCAGACGGCGGACGGGGCAGTCCTAATCAAGTCTCGGAGCGAGTCTTGGTCATAATCCGTACATAAAGCACTGCTTTGTCAGTTGTGATCTTATAACAACACACTATAGATGTAGTCGGCAAACAAACAAGACTGACATTTATCGTTTGTATTTATAAACATCTACCGCTTATTGCCTATGTTGTTGATCGATAGGGCCATGATCTGGAAGGGCGACGAGCTCAAATTCCGAAAATCATCGGAGTGTTCATGGTGAGGCCCTGAAATTCGCCGTGAAAGTCCGCATGCCGGATCGCCCATTCGTCTTCGGTGGCGGCGCTCGTCGCGCGGCGGCCGAGATCCCCGCAGGCCATCGACTGCCGACGACGTGGCCGCGCTCACCGCAGGGCGGAGGATAAGCGATCGATCGCGTCCGAGTTTCGCGGAGAGGGGGCGTCGGGCCCCTCGGCGTTCAGGCCGCTTCGCCGTCCGCCACCGCGCGGAGCGCCGCCAGGGCGCGACCACGGCCCTCCGTGGTCTTGAGCAGGCATCAGAGCCGGAGACACTCGTTCGCGTCGTCGAGTTCGCACGTCGCGGCGTTCTCGACGAGCTGGTCGAGGGGAATCTGCAACGCCGCCGCGATGGCCTTCAGATGGGCCGTGGTCGCGTTGTCGGGAGAAGACATGCCGTGCTCTGACGTTCCGAGACGAACGGCCGGATGGGTTGGTGTGCCGTATGCCAGCCAGGATCGGCACGGCGTGCGGGGATTTTGTGGCGCGCACCCGCGAGACTGCAATCACAATGACGTGCAAAGTGACGTGCAAGATGACGTGATGGGCCGGCGGAGCGTGCCGTGCCCCGGTCCGACCATCCGAGCCGGTCCCGTCGTCCGCGTCGAGGTGCAGGCCGGCGGCTTCGCGCCGCGTGCCCTGCTCGATGTGCGTCCGGCGGATTCAGACCGGCACGGGGGCCCTGCCCAGTCGACCCAAAACCTCGCCGGCCAGTCGACGGGAGACCTCGGCGTAGCGGGCGAGGCCGCGGGCGAGGGGCGAGCGCCACAGGCCGTAGCCATCGTCGCACAGGGGGTCGTTCACCACGGGACTGCCGTCGATCCCCACCAGGACATTGCCGATGTTCGGATCGAGCCCCTGCGGCGACACGGTCCGCAAGGCCGCGACATAGGCCTCGTATCCGGGCCACGCGGCCCTGAACGCCTCGCGGATGCCGTCGAAGCTCGCATGGTCGATCCGCGGCTCGTGCCCCGGCCACGCCACCCTGAACCGGTCGCGGACACCCTCGTCCATGGCGACGCCCGGATGGTCGGCGATGACGGCGTGGGCGTAGGCCAGCCACCAGGCATCCCGCGGCGGATCGCTCAGCCGTGCGCCCACGGTCATCAGGGCGCCGCAGCGGCTGACGTGCAGGTCGTGGATGCGCGGCGCGTGCGGGCCGTCGGAGCCGGCGAACCCGGTGCGGAGCAGGGCCGCATAGTCGCCGAACCCGTCGGCCTTGCGGGCGAAGCGCACGACGACGTCGGGGTGGTCGGGATGGGCGTGGACGGTGCCGTGGTACCCGAACCCGATCTCGGACCAGCCGGTGGCGATGAGGGCGGCATAGGCCCGCGCCTCCGACCGTTCCACGATGCCCAGGGCGGCCAGCGAGGGACTGGACGCCTTGTCCTGAATCCGGAACCCGAACATCGCAGCCACTCCTTCCTGCCGATGGACGATCCGACGCGACGCGCCCCCGGCGGCCGCACGGGTGCGGCGTCGAGGAGGGACCGGACGGGCAGGTCCGGCGAAGGTCGAGACGACCCTGTCGATGTCGGGGGCAGTGTGACGCGGGTGTCACTCCACCGTCATGGAATGGCCCGTGTTCTGGGAAAGTTCAATCCCTACGAGACCGTAAATCGACGGATGACGGGACCGTGCCGGCCCGACCCATCCGCGGCGGAGCGTCCGCCATCCCCGCCAGCAGCCTCCGGGCCAGGATTGCGTCCGCCTCGCTGAGGCCGCACTCCGCCATCGGCCGCACGTGTCGTCCCGCATGGGCCGGGCCGACCTCGACGTCGTCGAGGATGAGGTAGCGGGTGATGCGGTTCCGGGTGGCGTGCTCGCTGATCTCGTCGCCGCGCCCGGCCTGCTCGGCGGGCCGCATGGCGCCCGTCTCGGCATCCCGGCTCATCGGCAGGATGGCCGTTCGCCAGTCGGGGTGGAAGCAGGTCTCGGGCAGGCCGGCCTCGATCAGGGTCGGACGGCAATCGTCGACGCGCCACGTCGAGGAAACGACCACCCGCGCGTCGAACTCCCGCACCAGGGCGGCGACGCGGGCGACCTGGACCGGATTGAGCCGGTCCCGACCGGCCTGCCGTTGATAGCCGACCGTGGTGACGACGCCGTCCACGTCGAGGTAGATGATCCGCGCGTCCGCCCCCGTCTGCATGTTCAAAGGGCCGATCCCATCCCGCGCGAAAACCCCGCCGCCGCCGCGGACGCCTACCGCGCGCCGCCGCGATCGTCCAGCATCCGCCGGACGGGCGAACGTCGCCCACGCGGAGGGTGATCCGAGGAATTCGCGCCCGACCCAAACGTTCGGGCGGGGGGACGGGCGGCCGGTCGCCGAGCACGGCGTCGGCGCGGCAAGTGGTGGCGAAGGCAAGTGGTGGCGGAGCGTCGTCGCCTCCGGAACGGCTTTTCGGTCTTCGGTCTCAACCCTCGAAAGCGGACCGGCGGCTTTCGACCCAACCCAGCCGCATGGATTGCCCGGCGTTCTTCCTGAAAGCGGCCATTCGTCGGCCGTCCGGCAACTTCGGCTGAGGGTGGCAAGCGAACTGCGGCCTTGCGTCCGTAAGCGGACGTTCCGCATCCGACCCTACTCGGTCATAGAAGCAAGCCAATGGAGGCCTTGAAAGCAGACGTTGCAGCTGGACGCGCGCTGCGAACGCATGCTCTCGGATTCCCACTTCCCGCGCTCGTGAGGCCGCCCGTTCAATCCACAGTCTGCATCTGGACGACGCCGCCGAGTTCACCGGGCTTGCCCGAGACCACCACGAGGTAGCGCCGGCTCGCGCCGGCATCCGTGCGGGTGATCTGGCGGATCGGGCCGATCGCGTTGACGATGGCCGCGCCGGCCGGGTTGGTCATGAAGGCGGCGAGCGGCTCCAGGCCTGCGGCCCCCTTCGGATCGGCGGCCAGCGCCAGCACGAACGGCATCTTCGAGGGCAGTCCCGTTACCGCGGCCTGCAGCGTCTGCAACACGCCCTGGTCGAACAGGGTGACCTGCGTCGCCGGCTTGCCATCGGTACCCGCGAGCGTCAGCGCGCTGGTCTTGCCGGCTGCGCCCAGCGCTTGGAGGTTTTGCATTCCGTCGCCCTCCGGCACGGCGTTCGGGACGTAGGCGACGCCCTGCGGACCCTGCCCGATCGGCACCTCGGCGATCACCGTGTTCGACGCGGTGTCGATCACCGCCGCCTTGTCGGCGTTCTCCAGGCCGACATAGACGCGGCTGCCGTCGCCCGAGGGCCAGAGCCCGTGCGGTAGGGCGCCGGTCGGAATGGTGGCGACCTGGGTGAAGTCGTCGGTGCGAAACACCTTGACCTGGTTCAGGCCGCCGATCGTCACGTAGGCGAACTGGCCGGCCTTGGTCGAGACGATGTTGACGTGGTTGGTGATCGGCCCGGTCTCGATCGTCTTCAGCGGCGCGAATGGCGGCGTCGCAGAGAACACCTGGGTCCGGCCGACATCCTTGAGGGTGAACCACACCTGCTTGCCGTCCGGTGTTGCGGCGATGTCGGGGCAGAACGGGCTCTCCTGCTTCACGCGCCCGACGATGGAGTGGGTCTTCGTGTCGATCACCACCGTCTCGGGGCTGAAGCTGGAGCAGACATAGCCGTAGGCGCCGTCCGGCGAGAAGATCGTCATGCCGGGCCCGTTCGGCACGGTGATTCGGCGCGTCTCCTTGGCGGTCGCGGCATCGAGCACGGCGATGTAGTCCTCGCCGCGCACGCTCACCCAGACCTCTCGGCCGTCCGGCGTGAAGAAGGCCTCGTGCGGCGCGCGGCCGACATAGGCGGTGTGGCGGACCGTGTTGGTCGCCGTGTCGATGAAGCTCACGGAGTTCGAGCCGATCGAGACCGCGAGCAGCGTCCTGTGGTCGGGCGAGAAGCCCATGCCGTGGACGAGGAGCTGGCCGCGATAGAGCGGGCTCAGGTTCATCGGCGTCGGGTCGCCGAGCCGGATCACGCCGAGCAGGACGTTGGCGGCGGGATCGACCACCGAGACCGTGTTGGAGAACTGGTCCGACGTATAGAACCGGTCCCTGCCGCTGACCGGCACGTCCGGTGCAAAGGCTGCACCCGGGGCCTGCCCGGCGAGAGCCGAGCCGGAGAGCATCGCGAGCGCGAGGAGGGTGAGGGCGGTCTTCATCGGCAGATCTCCGAAGGCATCTCGGCGGCAGGGGCCGTGCCATGGTGGTGAAGGTGGGTGGCTGCGGCAGACGAATCCGGCGCGGGAGGGAGATCGGCGAGCGCCCGGCGCATCACCGCGATCTCCTGGCCCTGTTCGACGATGATCCCCTGCGCGAGGCGGCGCAGGACCGGATCCTTGCCGTAGAGCAGCTCTGCCTGGGCCATCGCGATCGCGCCCGCGTGGTGCGGGATCATCATCGCAGCGAAGTCGCGGTCCGGATCGCCCGAGGGCGGGACCATCATGTCGGCATGCATCCGCGTCATCGACTGCGCCATCATCGCGTCGAAGGACGCGGAGACGATGGCCGGCGGCTCGGCGGCGGCCAGCGTCGGGGGCATCATCATCCGGCCGCCGACGAGGCCGCCGGCCATCACGGCGGCCGTGAGCGCAAATCCCAGTGCTCCGCGCATGGGCCGTCCTCCTCGTTCGTTGTCGATGGGAGAGATGCCGGAGAAACGGCTTTATTCCCTGGCCGGGGACGAATTGGTGGCCCTGCCGATGTGATCGATCTTTTCCAAATGTCAGTGGAATAGACGCGCCCGTTCGGCATCTCTCCCGATGCGGTCATGGTAGACCGCCGGAGACCTCACTCATGCGCACCATGCTGATCCGCGCCGCCTTTGCGGCCTTCGCCTTCTCCGCCGTCGCCGCCCAGGCCGCTGCGCCTGCGATAACGGCCGAGACTGCCAAGGGGCCGGCGCTCGTCGATTCCAAGAGCATGACCCTCTACACCTTCGACAAGGACATGGGCGGCAAGTCGATGTGCAACGGCCCCTGCGCCGCCAACTGGCCGGCACTGATGGCCGCCTCCGGCTCGGCTGCTAGTGGCGACTGGACGATGGTGACGCGGGACGACGGCACGATGCAGTGGGCCCACAAGGGCAAGCCGCTCTACACCTTCGCCAAGGATACGAAGCCCGGCGACATCACCGGCGACGGATTCCTCAACGGTGCATGGCACATCGCCAAGCCCTAATCGGTAAAGCCTCGTGGACGAGATCGCCGCCCTCATCGAACCGCAGATCCCAGCGTTGCGGCGCTACGCAGTCGCACTGTTGCGGGACCGCGAAGCGGCGGACGACCTCGTCCAGGACACTTTGGAGCGGGCGTTGTCCGCCTGGTCCGGACGTCGCCGCGACGGCGACCTGCGAGCCTGGCTGTTCACGATCGAGCGCAACCTGTTCCTTGGCACTGTTCGACGCCGGGGCCGGCGCGGCATCGATGTCGGCGCTGAGGCTTTGGAGCAGGTGCCCGATCCGGGTGCCGACCCCGAGGCCGCTATGGGGGCACGCGACGTGCTCACCGGGCTCGACACCCTGCCCGAGGAGCAGCGCTCGGTGCTGCTCCTCGTCGCGGTCGAGGATCTGTCTTATGCCGAGGCGGCCCAGGTGCTCGGGGTACCGCTCGGCACGGTGATGTCGCGGTTGAGCCGGGCCCGGACGCGGATGCGCGGTTTTCTGGAAACTGGCCGGACCGGACTCTTGAGGAGGGTGAAATGAGCGGGGATCCGCGCCCGGTCGGCGAGGACGACCTCCACGGCCTGATCGACGGTCGTCTCGAACCGGAGCGGCAGGCGCTGGTCGAGGCATGGCTCAGGGGAAACCCCGCGCGGGCGGCGGAGGTCTCGGCGGATCGCGCCCTACGCGAGCGCTTGCGTGCCCGCCTCGCGCCGATCGCCGAGGAGGCGATTCCGGCGCGGCTCCGGGTGGCCAACATCCGCTCGCGACATCGCCCGATAACCTACCGCTGGCTTCCGGTCGCGGCTGCGGCCGTGCTCTGCCTCGCGGTCGGCGGCGCCGCCGGCTGGTTCGGCCATGCCGCGCGGCAGGTACCCACGGTCACGCTCGCGCGAACCGAGCCAGCGACCGACGACGCGGTGGCGGCCTTCCGCACCTACGTGGTCGAGGCGGTGCATCCGGTGGAGGTGCGCGCCGACGAGAAGCCGCACCTTGTTACGTGGCTCTCGAAGCGCCTCGGCCGGGCGGTGACCACCCCCGACCTTACGGCGTACGGCTTCCGCCTGATGGGCGGCCGGCTGCTGCCGGCGGGTTCCGAATCCGCCGCGATGCTGATGTACGATGACGACCACGGCACCCGGCTGACACTCTACAGCCGCGTAGGCGATGCGGATGGCCGCACGGTGTTCCGCTTCGCCCGCGAGGGCGACATCGCCGCCTTCTCCTGGGTCGATGGCGGCATGTCCTACGTCGTCACGGGTCGCACCGACGAGGCGCGGCTGTTGATCGTCGCGCAGTCGGTCGACGCGCAAGTCCGTGGACTGCCGGTTCCGCAGCGGCAACCATGACCCTCGACCAACTCCGCATCTTTGTGGCGGTGGCCGAGCGACAGCACGTGACGCGGGCCGCCGAAGCGCTGAACCTCGTCCAGTCGGCGGTCAGCACGGCGATCGCCAACATCGAGGGGCGACACGCCACCAAGCTCTTTCACCGGGTCGGCCGCGGGATCGAGCTGACTGAGGCGGGGCGCATATTTCTCGTCGAGGCCCGCGCCGTGCTCGCCCGGGCCGAGGCCGCCGAACTGGTGCTCGCCGACCTCAGCGGCCTGCGGCGCGGGACGCTGGCGCTCTACGCCAGCCAGACCATCGCCAGCGACTGGCTGCCTCGCCACCTCGTCGCCTTCCGCCGGGCCTACCCTGAGATCGCTATCCGGTTGGCGGTGGGCAACACCACCGACGCCGCCGACGCGGTGCGCGCCGGGCAGGCCGAACTCGGCTTCGTCGAGGGGGCGCTCGACGACCCGACGCTTGCGAGCACCACCATCGCGCAGGACCAACTGGTCCTCGTGGTCGCCCCTGGCCATGCCTTCGCCGGGGCGACCGACCTCGAACCCGAAAATCTCGCCGGGGCCGACTGGGTGCTGCGCGAGGCGGGATCGGGAACCCGCTCGGCCTTCGAGGCGGCCCTGGGTGCGGCCGGCCTCGCAGCCGCCCAGCTTCGGGTCACGCTCGAACTGCCCTCTAACGAGGCGGTGCGCGCCGCCGTCGAGGCCGGGGGCGGGGCCGCCGTCCTGTCCGAGACCGTGGTCGCCGCCGCGCTTCGGACCGGAACCCTGGTGCGGGCGGCGTTCGCCCTGCCGAGCCGGCCGTTCCGGGTGCTGCGCCACAAGGAGCGCTACCGCAGCCGGGCCGCCGACGCGTTGCTCGACCTGATCGCGACGGCGGATGCCGGATGAGCGATCCTGCGAAACCCGTGCACCCCGACGATCCCCGGGTGAGGCTCGCCGAGGACCGGACGGTTCTGGCAGCCGAGCGTACGTTCGTGGCGTGGCTTCGCACCGGGCTCGCCTTCCTCGGCGTCGGCCTGGCCGCGCAGCGCTTCCTGCGGGAGGTGCTGGCGGTCTGGCCGCTGAAGGTGCTGTCGCTCACGTTGATCGCCTGCGCGCTTGCCTCGTTCGCCGGCGCCGCATGGCGGGACCGGGCGATCCGGGCGCGTCTCGCCGATGCCGAGATCCCGATGATGCCGCGCATCCTCACCGTCGGGATCGTGGCCTTGCTGATCGCGATCTCGGGCCTTGCGGCCACCGCCCTGCTCTGGGCGTGACGGTCAGGCCACAGTGACCCGTACCCGGTGCCAGGCGGCGCTGAGGTAGCCCTTGTAGTTCCAGGTGTCGTCGGGCGCGGCCGGCTGGGTCTGGCCGGCGGAGTCCCAGGCCCGCACCGCGAGTTCGTGCTCGCCCGCGGTCAGCTCGCGGTCGATCTCCCAGAACGTCCAGGCGTAGGGCGCGTCGGCATCGCGGTCGATCCGGGCCTGCGCCCAGCTGCGGCCGCCATCCGTCGAGACGTCGACGCGGGCGACCGCGCGATCGCTGGCGATGGCGTAGCCGCGGATCGCGTGCCGGCCGGGCTTCAACGCTGCGCCGCGGGCGGGCTCGCAGATCGCGCTGTTGAGCGGCATCGCCTCGATGGTGATGCCGTGGGCGGGGTCCGCGGTCTCGGCGGTCACGTCGGGCGGAAACAGCTTGTAGTCGTCGGCCTGCATCGGGTTGTCGGAGGGGTGGTCCTGCACCGTGATGCGGGCGAGCCATTTCGGGCTGCGGATGCCGGCAAATCCCGGCACCACCACGCGCAACGGATAGCCGTGCTCGGGGGCGAGAGGCTCGCCGTTCATCGCGAAGGCGAGCAGCGTCTCGGGCGCCAGCGCCTTGGTGAGCGGGATCGAGGCGCCGAAGCGTATGTCCGACCCCGCGATACGGTCGTGGCTCTCGAAGGCGACGTGGCGCGGACTGCCCGCATCGATCCCGGCGGCGTGCAGGACGTCGGCGAGCCGCACCCCAGTCCATTCCGCGTTGCCGATGGCGCCGGCCGCCCACGGGTCGCCGGCGACCGGGGCCACCGCCAGCATGTCGGCCCGGCGGTTGCCGGCGCATTGCATCACCGCCGTGACGGTGACGTGCGCGAAGCGTGCCTTCAGATCGGCGACGGACAATTCGAGGGGCGTCGCGATCATCCCGTCGACAGTCAGGCGGTAGCCGTCGGCGTCGAGGTCCGGGATGTCGCCGTGGCTGCGGACGTAGAAGTCGGCCTGGTCGGTGAGGAAGGCCGCCCGCAGGCGATCGAGCGGCGGCTCGGCATTGTAGGGCGCCTCGCCGTGCACGATGAGGCGGTCCTTGCGCTGGAACAGGCCGAGCATGGGGTTTTTGTCCTGCGTTCGTGACGTATCGACGACGAGAACGCGCCGGGGGCGATAAGGCCCCCGGCGCGCGTCGCCTCAGGGCTTCATCGTCGAGACCACCGCGTTCTTCGCCCGGTCCACTACGGCGACGCTGAGGTCGCGGTTGAGGACGTAGGCATGGGCGTTGTCGGCCGAGAACGCGATCGCCTGGCGCGGCTCGTTCAGGCCGGTCACCGTGGCGACGACCTTGAGGGTGCCGGTGTCGATCACCGAGAGCGAGTTGTCCTTCAGGTTGCCCGAATAGACGAAGCGCCCGTCCGGGGTCAGTGCGGCGCCGTAGGGGTCCTTGCCCACTTCCACTTCGGAGGTGACCTTATGGGCGGCGACATCGACCACGCCGATGGTATTACGGCCGCT
Source organism: Methylobacterium sp. WL69 (assembly GCF_008039485.1). Taxonomy (NCBI): domain Bacteria; kingdom Pseudomonadati; phylum Pseudomonadota; class Alphaproteobacteria; order Hyphomicrobiales; family Methylobacteriaceae; genus Methylobacterium; species Methylobacterium sp. WL69. The sequence goes on from NZ_VRUZ01000013.1 coordinate 13,623, forward strand.
GTTGGCGGCAAAAAGCGTCTTGCCGTCCTTGGTGATCGAGATGGCGCGCAGCTTGTCGAACCCGGCGATCTCACCGGTGATCTTGTTGGTGGCGGTATCGACCAACGTGATCTTGTCGCCAAGGAAGTTCGTGACGAACACGGTCTTGCCGTCAGGCGACAGCTTCACGCCCTGGCGCGGCTGCGCGAAGCCGGGGATCACGGCCTCGGCGAGCATGGTCCTGGTGTCGAACACGGTCAGCGTGCTCGCGGCCTCGTTGTTGACGTAGAGCTTGGCCCCGTCGGCCGAGAGCACCGTGCCGAACGCGCCGGGGCCGGCGGCGAGAACGCCGGCTTCCTTGCCGGTGGCGGTCTCATAGACCGTGATCCGGCCGGTGCCACTGTCGGAGACGTAGAAGCGGGCGCCGTCCGGCGCGAAAACGATGTTGCGCGGCGTGACGAAGCCGTCGAGGCGGCGCAGCACCGTGCCCTTGGCGACGTCGTAGACGATGACGGCGCTCTCCTCGCTGTTCGACACAGCGGCGACGGTCCCAGCGGCGTTCAGCGCCAGGGCGTTGTTCTTGATCGCGCCGTCGAAGCCAGCGGCGGACCCGGGCTGGCCCTGGGCGAGGAGCAAGGCGGCTCCGGCGAGGAGGGCGCGGAGGCTGGTGCGGACGTGGGTCATGAAGCGTGTCTCTCTGGCATGCGGGCTCGTTCGGCGGCCGGGGCCTGCCGTGAGGGCTGGTTCTAATTCGGATTGCGTGATGCGAGACCGGTTTGGCCGTGCATCGCCCTGGGGAGATGCCGGAGGGCGCGGTCTATTCCCCGAGGCCGGCGAAAAAAACGCGGCGGCCTCGGGATTCGGGGGTTCAGGGCGTCGGCTTCAACGCCGTGAGGTAGTCGACGATGGTCTGCACGTCGGCCGGATCGACCGGCGCCTTGTAGACGTGAACCATCTTGTTCACGGTCTCGGTCCACTGCGCCTTCGTGAGCTTGGGCTGGGTCAGCACCATCCCGGCCGAGTGGCAGGCGAGGCAGTTGTTGTTGACCGCCTCGGCCCCCGGCCCGTCCGGGAAGATCCGGTCGGAAGTCGGGAATTCGATCGATTGCGAGGTGAAGCGCATCGGCTCGGGAGCCGAAGCGGCGAACGCCACCAGGGGAGACAGTATGAGGGCGGCGATGAGGGCCGCAGGGCGGATCGGGTTCATGGCTGTTCTCCTCAAGCGGCCTGGAAGGACACGGCCTCGATGCCGTTCTGCATGAAGCCGGCCCCGTTCCAGACCCGGTCCAGGGGCTGCGCGACGCCGTTGGTGTTGGTGCAGCGGACCCTGACCGTGTGGCTGCCGGCAGCCAATGCCGGCAAGCTGCCGTCGAAGCGGCGGAAGCTGTAGGGGCCTTCGTCCGCGCCGAGCTGCGCCGGGAACCACGTCGCGCCGCCGTCGCCTGAGAAGTCCACCGCCTTCACCCCGCAATCGCCGCCGAAGGCGATGCCGCGCAACGCCACCGGCGTTCCGGCCGCCACCTTGGCGCCATCGGTCAGGTTGGTGACGAACGAGCGCGGCACCATCCTGTTGATCGGCACCGTCTTGAAGCCGGTCTGACCGGGCTTGATGTTAGCGCCCGGCACGTCAGGAATGCGGTAAGCGGTCTTCATCCAGTACCCGTCGTCGGGCTTGTCCAGCACTTCGATGTCGGACAGCATCTTGACCCAGTAGGTCGAGTACCAGCCCGGCACCACGAGCCGGAGCGGGAAACCATTGAGCAGCGGCAATTGCTCGCCGTTCATCGCGTAGGCGATCATCACCTCACCATTGTTGGCGTGCTTGAGATCGAGCGACTTCTTGAAGTCGGGCGCGTCGTCGACCACCGGCTCGTCGAGGCCGTTGAAGCGCACCTGCACGGCACCGGCCTTCACCCCGGCCTTTTCGAGCACGTCCCTGAGGCGCACGCCGGTCCAGCGGGCGTTGCCCATCGAACCGTTTGCCCATTGCGCGCCGGTCACCCGCGGCTCGAACAACCCGCGCGAATTGCCCGAGCACTGGTTCACTGCGGCGATCTCGAAGCGCGGCAGGCCGGCGATGGCGTCGAGCGAGAGCGAGAGCTCCTTCTCGACATGGCCGTGGACCTTGAGCCGGAAGGTGCCGGCATCGACTTCGGTCGGGATCGAGGCCCAGTGCCAGCGGACGTAGAAGCGGTCGTTGGGGGTGAATACACCCTCGTCGAACACCGAGAACGGCGTCTCCAGTAGCGGCGGATGAGTGCGCTGGAGGATCATCTCGGCCTTGCCCGGAAAGGCCGTGGTCAGCGCCCGCTCGTCCGGGCCGCCGGGCAGCGGAAGCTTCACCGAGCCCGCCGCCCAGGCCGGTATGGCGGCGCCGAGGCTTCCGAGCCCTAGGCCACCCAGGACGAGGCGGCGGTTCATCGGTCTGTCCAGTCCGTGCATGGTCTCTCCCCTTGAAGGATGTCGGCGTCGATGCGTTCGAAGGCATCGGACCCGTGGCGATTCCTCGCGACCAGGGAGATGCTACGGGATACGATTTATTCCCACCAACGGTCTTTCGCGATACGAATGATCTCCAAACGCGATGATTTGAGAAGTTTCGATCTCCAATGGGACGATCAAGGACGCCGTCTCGGCGTCACGCCGCCGGCGCGCCGACGGGCGCGGTCCTGCGACACCCGAACAGGGCGTGACGCTCGGAAAAACCGCGCAAGGCGACGGTGCCGAGCGGTTCAAGGGCATGTGCCAACCCGTCGATGAAGGTGTCGGTGGCGATCAGCGGCGTGTTGTAGGTCTTGCACAGGCGCTCGACGCGGGCGAGCACGTTGAGATCGCGGCCGATCGCCGTGAAATCGACCCGGTCGCCGCCGCCGATATTGCCGTAGGCGACCTCCCCGACATGAAGTGCGACGCCGACCTCGAAGGCAGCCCTGTCACCGTTGCGCAGGGTCGCAAGCGCATCAAGCGCGGCCTCGGCGGCACGCAAGGCGGCACTGCGCGCCTCGGCCTCGTCGCGATCGGCATCGAACACGGCCAGTAGCCCGTCGCCGATGTACTTCAGCACCTCGCCGCCTTCCGCCTCGACGGCCGGCACGATGGCATCGAACATCCGGTTGAGGGCGGCCACGACACGGTCGGGGCTTTGCCGGTCGGACAGTTCGCCGAACCCGCGCAGGTCGGTCAGCATCATCGCGGCCCGCATCAAGCGTACGTCGCCGCGCCGCACCGTGCCGGTCAGGATTTGCCGCGCCGGGTCGCGTCCGACATAGGCGCTCAGCACCGCGCCTAGCATGTCGTCGAGCGCCTTGATCTCGAACAGCAGCGAGAACGGCTCGACCAGCGCCAGCAACGTGCAGATCTCGATCGGCGTGAAGCCGCCCGGTCTCGCCGTGGCCCAGGAGGCGGCGCCCATGCGTCCACGCGCGGCGCGCAGCGGCACGATGAGGTAGTCGGTTAGACCCTCGGTGCGAAGCTCGCCGAGCACGGGAAACGGCAGCGGCCCATCCCCGTCGAGACGGCATCGGAACGGGGTACGGGTCTCGACTACGCGCTCGACGGTGTTGCCGTGGAACGTCGGCGTACTCTCGATGCCGTGGCGGCGACGCAAGGCTAGGCTCGACGCTCCTGGATGCCAGACGCGCATTACCCAGCGGAACGACGGATGCAGGGTCGGCGCGTGGGTGGTGGCGCGGGCCAGTGGCAGGCCAAGCCCCGAGAGGCACGCACTGAACCCGTCGAGAAGGGCTGCCGCGTCCGCCGCTTCGCGACCCGGCCCCATCAACCATCCCGTCCCCTGCGCGACCGCCTCGGACGAAGATTGGGACGAACGTGTCACGGCAGTTCTTTCATCAAGGAGTTGGATCGATGCCATAGCGCGGATCAGACGAGGCCGAGCACGCGGATCAGGCCGAGGCTGACGGCGCCGAGGGCGAGGAGCGAGGCGACCACCGCGAGGGTCACCCGCGCCCCGGCCTTGGCGACGCTGCGCACGTCGACCCCGAGGCCGAGCGCCGCCATCGAGACCACGGTCAGCACGTTGGCGGTCTCCGACATCGGCGCGAGCGCAACCGGCGGGATCAGGCCCGTCGAGCGAAGGCCCGCGAGCGCAAGGAAGGCGAGGATGAACCACGGCACCAGGCGGTGGATCGCGAGGCCGCCGCGGGCCGGGCGGTCGCCCGCGGTGACGCCGGGGGCGGCCTCGTCGGTCTCCTCGCGCAGCCGGCTCGCGCCGAGCGAGAGCACCAGGACGATCGGGCCTAGCATCAGCACCCGGACGAGCTTCACCAGGGTTCCGACCTGGACGCTGAGCGCCGCGACCGGCGCGGTGGCGGCGAGCACCTGCGGCACGGCGTAGACGGTAAGGCCGGCGAGCACGCCGTACTGCATCGGCGACAGGCCGAGCAGCGGCACCAGCAGCGGCAGGCCGAGCACCACCAGCACGCCTAGCACCGCAGTGAAGGCAATGGAGGCGGCGACGTCCTCGCCGTCTGCGCCGATCACCGGTGCCGTGGCGGCGATCGCCGAGTTGCCGCAGATCGAGTTCCCGCAGGCCACGAGGATCGCCATGCGCGGATGCAGCCCGAGCGCTCGGCCGATGCCGTAACTCGACAGGATCGCGACCACGACGACGCCCGCGATGCCGAAAAGCAGACCCGGACCGGCGGCGAGGATCGTCGTGAGGCTGAGCGAGGCCCCGAGTAGAACGACCGCGATCTCCAGTACGGTCTTGGCCCCGAAGGCGATGCCGGGAAAGAAACGTTGCGACGGGGTCCAGGCGGTGCGGATCGCGCTCCCGAGCAGGATCGCCAGCACCAGGGCTTCGAGCCAGGCGCGACCGAACAGATGCGCCTCGACGGCCTCGAAGCCGACCGCTGCGGCGGTGACCGCCATACAGAGACCCAGTCCCGGAAGGATGGCTCTCGTGCCGGCCAAGGCACGCATTGACCGAGCGTGGGAGAAAAGTCTGGGCGCGGACATGGGTGGCTCCGATGTGATGCCGGAGAATCCCATGTTCTTTTCATTCACTCCAACGGAATGATTAGATGCTTCCCATCACTGAAATAGATGAAATAAGTGCCCCTTCGCAGATCACGGAGACCCATTGTGAGAGGCCGACAGGCGGATTCACCCGTCGATCCAGTGGGCCTTGATCGTCGTGTCCGCGGCAAGCTCATAGATCCTGACGGAGCCCGTCGCGAGTTCGAGGTGCTCGACCTCCGCCGGGCTGAGGTCTTCGAGCGCCATCACAAGGGCCCGCAGGCAATTGCCGTAGGCGACGACGAGCACGTCTCCGCCCATGACCGCCGGCTGGATGGTTCGGAGGTAGCATGGCACGATACGGGAGACGGTATCGCGCAGGCTCTCACCGTTCGGCGGCGCCTCTGCGTAGGAGCGGCGCCAGGTCTCGATCCGCTCCGCCCCCCAGCGCGCATCGGCGGCGATCTTGTCGAGCCCGCTGAGGTCCCCGTAGTCTCGCTCGTCGAGCGCGGCGAAGCTTTGGGGGACCAATCCGGGTTGCCCGAGCGCATCGAGGATAAGCCGGCCGCTCACGACGGCCCGCGTTAGCGTCGAGGTGAAGGCAGCGGAAAAGCGCCAGTTGCACTCTGCCAAACGCCGGCCGGCTGCCTCGGCTTCCCTCCGGCCCTGCTCGGTCAAGGGCGAGTCCAGCAATCCCGTGAACAGGCCGGATCGGTTGGCTACGCTCTGGCCATGCCGGACCAGCACGAGATGTCGCGTGACCGGGGCTTTGCAATCGTGAATCACCCTGTCTCCCGAGGCAGAGCACTTTCGTGCTGGTCGCATCGCCTCTGATGATGTCGGCATCCGACTTTAACGAACTTCGACCCTGCGATGGGTTGGACCGTCCATCCGGAGACGGCGGGTCATCCTAGGTCCGCTTATGAACGTCTTGCGACTGAAAGCAGCCAAGCTGCTTCCCACCCAACCCGGTCGTTCGGTTCCGATATCGAGCGTCGGCCGTCTCCCGCCGGGATCGGGCCCGCGAGTGCGGTCGAGTGTCTTCGGCCAGGCTCCGGCGGACCGTCATCGGACGCCCGGTGCCGGTCGCCGGGCGGGGGCTCGGCCCTCGCGGGTCCGCTCCACCCCGGCCCGCGCGCCGCCTCAGGGGAAGGCGGCTCGCCGATTCCGGGCCGGGGCGGTCCCGGCGAGGGCCGGGCCGAAGCTCCGGACGGTGTTGCGGCCCGCGGCCTTGGCGGCGTAGAGGGCCCGGTCGGCGCGGGCGAACAATTCGGTGGCGTCGCAGTCGCCGATGCGCGCGATGCCGACGGAGGCGCCGAGCCGGACGCTCAGGCCGTTGCCGCGGATGCGGGTGTGGAGGGCGGCGACGATCCGTTCGGCGCAGGCCTCGGGCTCCGATCCGGCCAGGGGGCCGCCGAGCAGGACGCCGAACTCGTCGCCGCCGATCCGGGCCACGAAGTCGCCGGGCCGGCAGGCGTCGCGCAGGCGCCGGGCGGCCTGCCCCAGGCAGGTGTCGCCCATGGCGTGCCCGAAGGTGTCGTTGACCGCCTTGAACCCGTCGAGGTCGATGAGCAGCAGGGCACCGGGGGACGGCGAATCCGGCGGGTCCGCGTCGGACGCATCCAGGGCGGCGAGCCGCGCCTCGAACACGCCGCGGTTGGGCAGGCCGGTCATCCCGTCGGTCTCGGCGCGGTGCCGGGTCCGGTCGGCCAGCAGCCGCTCCTCGGTGATGTCCTGCTTCATGCCGAAGAGGCGCACGGGCACGCCGTCCGTGGACGCCACGGTGGCGGTCAGGCGCATCCAGCGCGGCTGGCCGCCCGCGGTGACGATCTGGGTGTCGAGGTGGAAGCCGCCGCCCTCGGCGATGGCCCGGGCCCGCAGGGCCTCCATGGTTTCCCGGGCGCCGGGCGGATAGCAGCGCAGGGTCGCGTCCCGGTCGAGGGGGCTGCCGCGCGGAAACCCGAAGAGGTCGTAGACCGCGTCGGTCCAGGTCAGGCGCTGGCTGCGCAGGTCGCATTCCCACACGCCGATCCGGGCGACCCGGCCCGCCGCCTCGAAGGTCGCGCGCAGGTGGGCGAGGGCGGCGGACTGGTCGCGGACGATGGCGGACAGAACCGTCCGCTCGGTGTCGCGGCGCATCCGGGTGGCGGCGTCGCGCTGCCGCTCGAGGACGAAGCGCGCCGCCAGGACGAAGCCCGACAGGCCCGCCGCCTGGGCCGCCGACGGGTGCCGCGCCCACGGCGCCCACAGGCGCAGGATGCCGAGGTGGCCCCCGGCCGCCGGGGGGACGTCCTCGAACGGCCCGTCCCCCGAAGGTCCGTCCTCCAAGGGGATGTCGACGGACGGATGCGGCTCCGCGCGGTCGCGGCCGTCCCCCCTGCACACCACCGATCCGTCGGGCAGGCGGATCTCCGCGGCCGCGGCCGCCAGGGCCCGGCACAACCCGTCGAGGAGCGCTGCGAGGCCGGCCGGCGGCGCGGCGGCGTGGGGGACAGGCGCCTCGTCACCGGCAGGAAACGCTTCTTCAGCGGGAAGACGCGCCTCTTCACCCGGAAGACGCGCTTCGGGCCGCCGCACATCCAGCATGAAGGCGCTCTCCACCCGCGCGGCATCGCACGAAGGGATCATGCTTATCGCACGCATCTGAAGGATCGGTGTCGTCAGGCCGCCGGCGGGCGATGACGTCTTCTGCAGAACGGTCGGTTCGCCCGAACCTTCGCGAGTCTACTCGGCCGGCTTGTCCGCCTCGGCCTTGTCCGCGACGGGCTCGGCGCTGGCGACGTCCTGGCGCGCCAGCATCGGCTGGAGCCGCCCGGCGAGTTCCTCGCCGAGGTGCCGGGTGTAGGCCGTGCGGAAGAAGCGCGCGCCGGTGCCGCGGCCGTGCAGGCCGTCATGCGCCCGCACCATGGCGTCCACCTCGGGACGGCACAGGAACCCGATGACGCCGGCGGCCTCGTACCAGCGCCCCGCCCGGGCATGCCGCAGGGCGGCGGGATTCGACAGGATGGTCTCGGCGAAGCACGCCGTGGCCGCCGTCTCGAGGGGCGACATCACCGGGTGCGGCCGCCCCGGGACCCGCGAGGCGCCCTGGGCCTCGGCACCCAGGCCCGTGACGAGAACGAGCGCACCCAGCCACCATGTCTTCATCGCGTGAAGCCCCGATCGAAACCGCCTTCGAACCCGGACCGAGTCTTCCCCGTCAATTCCGGCGGGAACAGGGCCTTCGCGGTCCGTCGCGCGGTTTTGGACGGTCCTGTGACCGGCGCATCACACGGGCGGACCGGCGATTCCCCGGCGCGGGGGTGGGGTGGACCGGCGCGCCCGACCTCAGCCGCGCCGCTCGGCGTTCCAGCGCCCGCTGCAGCCGATGAGCCCCGTGGTGTTCCAGGTGCCGCCGCCCGTGCCCTGCCGGCCGAGGCGCCCGACCACGTCGGCGCTGTCCGAACCCCGCCGGATCACGGCGCGCACGGCCCCGTTGCCGGAGACCCGGCCGCTGATGGAGAAGTCGCCGCCGGCATAGGTCGCCTCGCCGCGGTTGATCCGGACGCCGTAGCGGTAGGCCCGATCGCAGGGACCGTCGAGGGTGACCACCTCGATGCTCCAGGCCCCGTCATAGCGGTTCGGCACCTGGACCTTCTTGGTGGCGGCGGATGCCGGGGCGGTGAGGCCCGCGAGAGCCACGAGGGTAACGATCTGGAAGCGCATGGTTTTCCGGTCCGGGGGTGATACGGCAACGCTCGGAAAACGCGCCCCGCGCCGGTTCGGTTGCCGCCTCAGCGCGCCGCGTCCCGCGCCTCGCCCAGGAGGGCGAGGAGATCGGCGCCGGCATACAGGAAGCTGTCGACGCCCGCCTCCTGCAAGGCGTCGTCGGGCTTGCCCGCGAGGTAGATCCGCGCCGCGCCCGCCGCCTTGAGGGCCCGCGCCGCCGCCGCCGCATGGGTCGCGTAGACCGCGTCCGACGAGCACAGGCAGGCGATGCGCGCGCCCGATTGCGCGAAGGCCCGCGCCGCGGCGTCGGCCGCGTCGAACCCGTCCTCGTTCACCGCCTCGATGCCGCCGGCGGCGAACGCATTGGCGGCGAAGGTGGACCGGGCGTTGAACACCGCCACCGCCCCGAGATTGGCCAGGAACACCCGAGGGCGCTTGCCCGATTCGGCAAGGTGCGCATCGGATGCCTCGCGCAGCGCCTCGTAGGGCTCGGCCAGGCGGCGCGAGGGCAGGCGCGCGCAGGTGAGGCCCTCGCCGGAGCCGAACGGAACGGCCTCGCCCGGCAGCGGCGCGACGTCGAGGGTGGTCACCGGCTTCTCGGCCAGGAACGGGAATTCGCTTGCCCCCGTCAGGGCTTCGCGGCGGGTGGCGACGTTTTTTTCGCGGGTTTTCGCGGTCTCGGCGATCCGGGCCTGGAGGGCGCCGGACCGGAGGCTCGCGACGATGCCGCCCTCGGCCTCGATGGCCTGGAACGCCTCCCACGCGGTCCGGGTCAGCGCGTCCGTCAGGGTCTCGAAGCTGCCGGCACCCGCCGCCGGATCGGCGACCCGGGCGAGGTTGGATTCCTCGATGAGAACGATCTGGCTGTTGCGCACCACCCGGCGGGCGAAGGCGTCGGCGAGGCCCAGGGCCGCGGTGTAGGGCAGGGCGGTGACGCTGTCGGCCCCGCCGAGGCCCGCCGAACCCGCCGCCATGGAGGTGCGCAGGATGTTCACGAACGGGTCGTTGCGGTTCATCATCCGCCAGGCGGTTTCCGCGTGCAGGCGCAAGGGCTTGGGCTCGAGGCCGCAGGCCGCCTCGACCCTGGCCCAGAGCCGGCGCATGGCGCGGAACTTGGCGATGGTGAGGAACTCGTCGGCATCGGCCACCAGCAGCACCGCGACGGCGTCGCGGGCGCGGGCGACGTCGTGGCCGCCGGCTTCCAGGGCCCGCAGGTAGGCGACCGCCGTCGCGAGGACGGCTGCGAGTTCCACCGCTTCGCTGGCGCCGGCCTCGTGATAGGGGCGTCCGTCGGCGAGGCAGGCCCGCCCGGCGAAGCCCGCTCCGTCGAAGGTCGCCAGCGCGTCGGAGAGGTCCTTGCCGAAATCGGCGCCGAGGCGGCCCGTCGCCGCGAAGGTGCCGACGGGGTCGAGGCCGAGATCGATGTCGAGGCCGCCGAGGGCGTCGCCGCGCCGCTCGGCCACGCCCTTGAGCAGGGCGGCCGCCTCCAGCCCACGGCCGCCGGCATCGAGGCGGATGGCGATGAGCGGCAGCATCACGCTGGCCAGGGCCGCGTCGAGCGCCTCGGCCGTGGCGGCGGTGAGGCCGAAGCCCCGGGCGGCCGGGGCGCCGGAGAACACGAGGGTGAGGGCGTCCGCCCCGCCTTCGAGGTCGGCGAGGGCCAGATCGCGCGCCGTCTCGCCCGCCGGATGATCGACCCGCTGGGCGATCCGCCAGGAGCCGGGTTGCCGCATGGGCTGAGCCACGGGCTCGGCCGGGTCGTAGAGGGGTTCGATGCGGATGCCGTCGGCGGTCTTCGAGACGAGCCTCTTCTCGAAGTCGCCGCCCTTCAGCACACCCTCGACGAGGCCGAGCCAGCGCTCACGGGTCGCGGGCGGAAACAGGTCGGCGAGGGGACGGTCTTCCATCGTTCGGGCCTTCGCGATCGGGACGCCGGCCACGTGGGGCCGGGCTCAGCACAATGTCCCGAAAGCCCTTGCACCGTGGCGCCCGTCGACGCAATCGCCCCCGAACCTGGATATGGAATACGCCGGCCCGGTCCGGAAATCGTCCTCCGGTCCCCGCCGGGACGCCGCGCCCTAACCGAACACGATCAGCCCGAAGAAGCCGAGGGACCCGACGATGATGCGCCACCAGGCGAACAGGCGAAAGCCGTGGGCGGAGACGTAGTCGAGCACCGTGCGGACCACGAACAGGGCGGAGAAGAACGCCACGATGAAGCCGATGACGATGAGGCCGGTGTCGTCCCGGGAGAGGTTCTTGTAGTTGTCGAGGAGATCCTTGGCGAAGGCGCCCGCCATGGTGGGGATCGCGAGGTAGAACGAGAATTCCGTAGCCGAGCGCTTGTCCGCGCCCATGAGCATGGCGCCCACGATGGTGGCGCCCGAGCGCGACACGCCGGGGATCATGGCGATGCACTGGAACAGGCCGATCTTGAAATCCATCGGCAGGGAGAAGTCGAACACGTCGCGCTTCTTCACCTCGAGGTCGGTCTCGTCGAGGACGAGGAGGACGAGGCCGCCCGCCACCAGGGTCGCGCACACGATCCACGGATTGAAGAGATAGTACTTGATGTATTTCGAGAACAGGCCGCCGATGATGGCCGCCGGCAGGAAGGCGAGGAGGATGCCGAGGACGAAGCGCCGGGCGTTGGGATCGCTCGGCAGGGCCCTGGCGATGCCGAGCAGCCGCCCGAAATAGACCGCCAGGATCGCCAGGATGGCGCCGAGCTGGATCAGCACCTCGAAGGTGTTGTTGGGCGACTGGAAGCCGATGAAATGGCCGACCAGGAGCTGGTGCCCCGTGGACGAGACCGGGATGAATTCCGTCGCGCCCTCCACGACGGCGAGGACGACCGCTTTCGCGATGCTCGTCGCATCCATCATCGTATCGCCTCGCTGAACGTTGTCGGGGGGATCGTGTCGTGGCGCGGCCACGCGTTCCGCAGGCCGGGGACGGCCTTGGATTTCATCCGAGCCTTCGACCATGTCGGTTGACGGATGGTTACCGCCTTTGGTCGAGCGTGTTAATGAGGCGGCAACGATCGAGCAATATGTCTCGACAGGCGACCCTCTGCGAGGGGCCCGATACGGCTCGTCCCCGGCAGCTTCCCCCGTCCGAACGGCCTCGATGGCGACGCTTCACCACTCCCCCTTCTGCCCCCATTCGCGCTTCATCCGCCTCGTGCTTGCCGAGATGGGGATGGAGCCCTCCCTGCTGGAGGAACGCCCGTGGGAGCGGCGCGACGCCTTCCTCATCATCAACCCGGCCGGCACCACGCCGGTCCTGGTGGAGCAGTCGGGACTGGCGATCCCCGGTGCCGGCATCATCGCGGAGTACCTCGACGAGACGCGGGGGCTCGGCCTCAGCGGCCGTCGCCTCCTGCCCGAGACCACGGCGGCCCGGGTCGAGGTCCGTCGTCTCCTCGACTGGTTCCTCGTCAAGTTCGATTCGGAGGTGACGGGCTACCTCGTCACCGAAAAGATCTTCAAGCGCTTCATGAACAGCGCCGCCGGTGGCGGCCCGCCGGACATGAACGCCATCCGGGCGGCGCGCACCAACGTGCGCTATCACCTGAAATACATCGGCTACCTCATGTCCCGCCGCAAATGGATCGCGGGCGACCATCTGACCTATGCGGATCTGGCGGCGGCGGCCCACCTCTCCTGCGTGGATTATCTCGGCGACGTGCCATGGGACGAGGACGAGACGGCGCGGGACTGGTACGCGCGGGTGAAGTCGCGCCCGTGCTTCCGCACGCTCCTGGCCGACCGGGTGCCGGGCATGGCTCCGGCGGATCACTACGCGGACCTGGACTTCTGACCGACGCCCCGACGAAGCTTCGTCCGCCGCGAAAGATCCTGGCGGGGGACGACCTGCGCCGGGCCGTGGAGACCCGTGCCCGGCACCTCGGCTTCGACGACATTCGCGTGACCCGGCCCGATGCGGTGCCGGCCCTGGTCGAACGCCTGCCGGTCTGGCTCGCGGCCGGACATCACGGCGACATGACGTGGATGGTGGATCGGGCCGACCAGCGCGCCGATCCGGCGACCCTGTGGCCGGGCGTCCGCAGCGTGATCATGCTCGGCATGACCTATGGGCCGGACCAAAATCCCCTCGACGTGCTGAACCGGCGCGACCGGGGCGCCATCGCGGCCTATGCGCAGCGCCGCGATTATCACGAGGTGCTGAAGGGCAAGCTCAAGGAGCTCGGCGGCTATCTCTCGGCCAAGGGCGACGTGCGGGTGAAGGTGTTCGTCGACACCGCCCCCGTGATGGAGAAACCGCTGGCCGAAGCCGCCGGCCTCGGCTGGCAGGGCAAGCACACGGTGCTGATCTCGCGGGCCCACGGCAACTGGCTCCTGCTCGGGGCGATCTACACTTCGGCCGATCTGGTGGCGGACGCGCCCGAGACCGACCATTGCGGCTCGTGCCGGCGCTGCCTCGACATCTGCCCGACGGGTGCCTTTCCGGCGCCCTACCAGCTCGATGCCAGGCGCTGCATCTCCTACCTCACCATTGAGCACGAGGGTCCGATCCCGCGCGAATTCCGCGCCGCCATCGGCAACCGCATCTTCGGGTGCGACGACTGCCTCGCCGTCTGCCCCTGGAACAAGTTCGCGGCGGTCGCGGGTGAAGGGCGGCTGGCGGCGCGGGCGGATCTCGCCGCCCCGCCCCTCGCCAAACTCGCGCGTCTGGACGATGCTGCTTTCCGGACGCGGTTCGCCGGCACGCCGATCAAGCGCACGGGCCGCGACCGCTTCCTGCGCAACGTCCTCGTCGCCATCGGCAATTCAGGGTCGCTCGCCCTGGCCCCGGAGGCCGCGCGGTGTCTGGGGGATTCCTCGCCCCTGGTGCGCGGCGCCGCCGTCTGGGCGGTCGGCCGCCTCCTCGACGCGTCGTCCCTGCGCGCCGCGTTCGCCCGCTGCGGTGCGGACGAAAGGGATGACGAGGTCCGTGCGGAGTGGCAGAACGCCCTCGCGCAGCACCCGGCGGCACCGGGCTAGGGCAGGACTTGGCAGACCCATGAACCTCTTCGTCTTCGGCCTCGGCTTCACCGCGCGCCGGTTCGTCGAACGGGCCTCCGGGCGGTTCGCGCAGGTCCGCGCCACGGTCACCGATCCGTCGCGGGCCGGCGCCGGCCTCGACGGTGTCGCCCTTCGAACCTTCGGCCCGGAGGGCGACGACGACCGCATCGCCGCTGACCTCGCCGACGCCGACGTGCTCCTCGTCTCGGCTCCCCCCGGCCGCGACGGCGACACGGTGCTGGGCCGCTACGCGGACGCGATCGGCAACAGCCGCATCGGCTGGATCGGCTACCTCTCGACCATCGGCGTCTACGGCGACCAGCAGGGCGCCTGGATCGACGAGGCCACGGCGCCGCGCCCGACCAGTGCCCGCTCGCATGGGCGCCTCGCCGTCGAGGCGGCCTGGTTCGATCTCGGACGCACGTCCGGCAAGCCCGTGCAGGTGTTCCGCCTCGCCGGAATCTACGGACCGGGGCGCAACCCCATCGTCAAGCTGCGCGAGGGCAAGTCGCAGCGGATCATCAAGGCGGGGCAGGTGTTCAACCGCATCCACGTGGACGACATCGCCACGACCCTGCTCGCCTCCCTCGACCGGCCCCGCGCCGGGGCGGTCTACAACGTCACCGACGATGCGCCGACGCCGCCGCAGGTGGTGACGGAATACGCCGCCGCCCTGGCGGGCCTGCCCCTGCCGCCGGAGATCGACTTCGAGACGGCCGATCTGAGCCCGATGGCGCGCAGCTTCTACGGCGAGAACAAGCGCGTGAAGAACCGGCTCATCCGCGAGGAACTCGGCGTCGATCTGGCCTATCCCACCTACCGCGAGGGCTTGGCGGCCCTGGTGGCGGATGCGCGCGCCGACGGGAGCTAGGCCGACCTCGACAGCGTGCCCGTCCAGCCGATTCGGCCGAGCAGACGGAACAGGGCGGCACGTGCCGCCTTCGGGCGTTCGAGGGAACGGGCGGCCGTGATGGCCACGACCTGGGCCCCGAGCCACGCCACCGCCAGGGTCGCGGCGCTGCCGGTCCAGCCCGGCGCCCAGCCGAGATGGGCCCGCAGGGAGAACACCAGCACCAGGATCGGCATGTGCACCACGTAGAGGGTGTAGGAGAACGCCGCCGCGCCCGCGCAGGCCGCGAAGCCCCGCGCGATCGAGCTCTCGTCGATCGCGAGACCGAGGAGGCAGAGGCCGAGGGGCAAGCCCAAAGCCGCCTGATAGGCGAGGAACGGCCCCCACGCGCTCATGCCGTCGACGAATCCGGGCTGGCCGACGAAGGCGAGGGGCGCGGCCAGGGCCAGCCCGGCGACGGGCAGGAGGGCCGGCGAGGCCGCGATCCGGCGCAGGCCCGGATGCCCGCCGAACCCGGCGGCGGCCGCGCCGGCCCCGAACAGGGCCAGGGACTGGAGGTAGAAGAACCGGTTCGCCGTGACGACGATCAGCCCCACGGCGAGGGCGGCGCCCAGGACCCGCCGGACCCCGTGCCCGACGAGGGCGAGGCTGGCGAAGGCCGCCACGGCGTAGAGGTAGACCTCCTGGCGCAGGGACCAGAGCGGGTTGTCGATGACGAAGGTCGCGTCGCTCGGCGCGAAGGTCAGGGTGATCCCGCGCAGGAACGCCAGGACGCCCATGTCGTAGGGTTCGCCCGACCGGGTCAGGAGCGGCAGGCCCGCCCGCCCGAGGGCACCGACCGCGAAGGTGACGATGATGGCGAAGACGAGGGGCGGGACGATTCGGGCCACCCGGTGGACCGCGTAGGGCACGAGGTGGCGCCCGTCCCGGTCCGCCAGGCGGCCGAGGCTCGTGGCGATGACGAAGCCGCTGAGGGCGAAGAACAGCATCACCGAGGCCCGGCCGATCCAGCCGGTGACGCCGGCCCCGGTCCCGTGGGCGGGCAGGAAGGCCATCTCGACGGCATGGGTGAACACCACCGCCTGGGCGGCGAGGCCGCGCACGCCGTCGAGCGCCTCGTATCGATACCCTCGCATCCGTCCCCACCCTCCGGCCCGAGGCATCGGGTTGCCGGAGGGATACGGCGCCCGCGTGGCCGAAGCTGGCCCTACGCCGCCCTACGGTTCGCCGCAGGCCCGAAATGGTCGATGTAGCGTGCCGCGATGGCCGAGACCGGCAGGACCACGAACACGTCGGTGGTGCCGAACTGGCGATCGACCACGGCGCCGTCGCCGAAGGTGGCGCCGACGCGCAGGTAGCCCTTGATCAGGGGCGGCAAGGCCTGGAGGGCCGCCTTCGGGTCCACGGCCTCGCGGGCGAGGCGGTCCATGGTGACGTAGCGCCCGGGCAGCGCTCGGGCGCCCCAGCCCTCGGGGGCACGGGCATGGTGATGCAGGAAGCTCAGCGGCAGGGCGAGGCGCTCCGGGTCCGTCCCCTCCAGGCTGGCGCAGCCGAGCATGGCGTCGATGCGGTGGTGCTGCACGTAGGCCCAGATGCCGGCCCAGAGCAGTTCCACCGTGCGCTTGGTCCGGTACGGCTTCAGCACGCAGGAGCGGCCGAGTTCGAGGAAGCGCTTGCCCGGATGCGCGGCGAGGAGCGGCGCGATGTCGTACTCGCCCGCCGTGTAGAAGCCGAAATGCCGGTCGGCCGTGTCCTGACGCAGGAGACGGTAGGTGCCCACCACCTTGGGGCGCGGGCGCCGGAACGGGGTCTCGTCCGTGGCGGCATGGTCGATGACGAGGAGATGGTCGCACACCGTGTCGTAGGCGTCGATATCGCGGCGGGACAGCAGGGACAGGCCGGTGGCCACCGCCTGCATCTCCTCGAAGAATACCCGGTAGCGCAGGCGCTGGGCCCGGCGGATCTCCGAGACGGAGGTGGCCAGCCGCACTTCGAGGTTGCCGATGCGTCCCAGGCTCGGATCGAGGCCCGGTGCGGGGAGGGGCTTCTTCAGACGCGGCTTGAACCGGATCGGCACGGCGCCGGGCGGGATCAGGGCACGCCCGTTGAAGCCGGGCAGTCCCGACAGGCCGGTCTCGCCGCGCTTCTGCTTCATCCGGACGAAGGGCGCATGGACATGCGTCTCCCAGCCGGTGAGCCACGCCGCGGACGCCTCTCGCGCGAAGTTCGGGACCATGGTCGAATCCGCCTGTCGGGACCGCGAGGCGGGCTCACCCCGGAGCCCCCGGCCTCGCGCCGTCGGGAGGCCACATCACCATGCGGTGCGCACGCTTTTATGACACGGATTCATGTTGTGAGAGAGAGACTTGAGGAACTTAGCCGGGACTTTTTCGGCGGCTGCCGCATGGGTAGCCGCCGAAGAAAAGCCGGAAGGGCTTAGACGAACTGGTTCAGGCCGGGGATCGAGCCGACGATGGGTCCCATCACGTCCTCGCCCGCCGTCTCGCGGCCGTAGGCGAACAGCTCCCGGCCGAGCGGCTGCATCTGACCCATGGGCACGCCCGCCGCCATGAGTTTCTGGCCGAGCGCCATCACGCCGCCGCCCATCATGCCGCCGAGCATGCCCATCAGGCCGCCACCGCCTTCGCCCGCATTGGACTCCGCGATGGCGGTCTCCGAGCCCGGAAGGGCGGCGAGGAGCTGGCTCACCTCGGTGGCGGGCCCTTCCTTCTGGAGGAAGGCCAGGATGTGGCCGATGGCCGTCTGGGCCGTCGCAGCGTCCAGGCCGGTCACGGTGGTGACGCGGGCAATCAACTCTTCCATCTCGGGTCGCTCCAGGGCGTTCGGGATTTTGTCTGTCCCGCCTCGCCGCGCGTAAATCAAGGGCCGGACCCGCGTCGGGTCCCGGTCACGGGAATCCTGGTCGCTGGAAAATGCCGCGCCCGGGCGGCATAACCGAGGTGAGCGGGGCGGCACGCCGCTTTTCAGTTTCGGGAGCGGCGATCATGCGGGACGACGGCACAATCCTGGTGGGGAAAAGCCTCCTGAAGGGGGGCGGCACCAAGCCGGAGGCGCTGACCCTGCGGCTCGCCAACCGCCACGGCCTCGTGGCGGGCGCCACCGGCACCGGCAAGACCGTGACCCTGCAGGTGATGGCCGAGGGCTTCTCCAATGCCGGCGTCCCGGTCTTCGCCGCCGACATCAAGGGTGATCTCTCGGGACTGGCGGCGGCGGGTGAATCGAAGCCCCACTTCGTCAAGCGCGCCGAGGAACTGGGGATGTCCTACGAGCCCGACCGCTTCCCGGTGGTGTTCTGGGACCTGTTCGGCGACCAGGGGCATCCGATCCGCGCCACGGTGATCGAGATGGGGCCCCTGGTCCTGGCCCGGCTGCTCGAACTCAACGACACCCAGGAGGGCGTGCTCAACATCGCCTTCCGGGTCGCCGACGACAACCAATGGCCGGTCCTCGACCTCAAGGACCTGCGGGCGCTGCTCCTCTACGTCTCCGAGAACCTGAAGGCGATCTCGGGCCAGTACGGCAACGTGTCGGCCGCCAGCGTCGGCGCGATCCAGCGCCAGCTCCTGATGCTGGAGAACCAGGGTGCCGACCAGTTCTTCGGCGAGCCGGCCCTCGACCTCAACGACTTCATGAAGACCGACCGCGACGGGCGCGGCATCGTCAACATCCTGGCCGCCGACAAGCTCATGCAGCGGCCCCGGCTCTACGCCGCCTTCCTGCTGTGGATGTTGTCGGAGCTGTTCGAGCAATTGCCCGAGGTCGGAGACCTCGACAGGCCCAAGCTGGTGTTCTTCTTCGATGAGGCGCACCTGCTGTTCGACGATGCGCCGAAGGCCCTGCTCGACGCCGTCGAGCAGGTGGTGCGCCTGATCCGCTCCAAGGGCGTCGGCGTCTACTTCGTGACCCAGAACCCGCTGGACGTCCCCGAATCGGTCCTCGGCCAACTCGGCAATCGGGTGCAGCATGCGCTTCGCGCCTTCACACCCCGCGACCAGCGTGCGGTGAAGGCGGCGGCCGAGACGTTCCGCCAGAACCCGGCCTTCGATGTCTCGCAAGCGATCACCGAACTCGCCGTCGGCGAGGCCCTGGTGAGTTTTCTGGAGGCAAAGGGGACGCCTTCCTTCGTGGAGCGGGCCCTGATCGCCCCACCCCAGGGCCGCGTCGGCCCCATCACCCCGGCCGAGCGCGCAGCCCTCATGGCGAACAGTCCGGTGCGGGGGAAGTACGACGCGGCCGTGGACAACGAGAGCGCCTACGAGATCCTGGCCAAGCGCAAGGGACTGGACGCCGCTCCGGCCGAAGCGGCTCAGCAATCCGAGGGCGGGCTGACCGGCATGCTCGGTGGGCTGCTGGGCGGTGTTTTCGGGTCCAAACCCGCCGGCAAGGGGCGCCGCCCCCCGCAGAGCCTCGCCGAACAGGTCATCGGCAATGCCGCCCGCTCCATGGCGCGCAAGGTCGGCACGGAAGTGGGGAACGCGATTCTGCGCAATGTGCTGGGAGGACTGACGAAGCGGTAGATCGGCCCCGAGTTCTGCGCTCCGAGGCGTCATCGCATTGACAAATCACCCCTTCGGCGCCTATGCACCGGCGCAATGCGCGGCTTCCTCGACGAAGTCCGCGCGTTTCGCGTTCGCGCCCGGCTCGACCCGGTGTCGCGGATGACCTGAACAAGAAGACGGTCCAGGTTCACCTGACGGTGAACTGGAGGCCGGCAGAGAACACGAAAGAGAACGATGTTCGCAGTCATCAAGACGGGCGGCAAGCAGTATCGCGTTGCCGCCAACGACACCATCACGATCGCCACCCTCGAGGGCGAAGCCGGCTCCACCGTGACCTTCGGGGACGTGCTGCTCTTCGCCGACGGCGCCGGAGCCACCCAGATCGGCGCGCCGCTGCTCTCGGGCATCAGCGTCACCGGCGAGATCGTCAGCCATGGCCGCGACGCGAAGGTCATCGCCTTCAAGAAGCGCCGCCGTCAGAACTCGCGCCGCAAGCGGGGCCACCGCCAGCACCACACGGTGGTGCGCATCACCGGCATCAGCGCCTGACGGTCGGATCGTTTTTCGAGATTTCGGAGTAAGCCACAATGGCCCATAAAAAAGCAGGCGGCTCGTCCCGCAACGGCCGCGATTCCGCCGGCCAGCGCCTCGGCGTGAAGAAGTTCGGTTCGGAAGCCGTCATCGCCGGCAACATCATCGTGCGCCAGCGCGGCACCAAGTGGCACCCCGGCGCCAACGTCGGCATCGGCACGGACCACACCCTGTTCGCCAAGGCCGATGGCCGCGTGCTGTTCATGACGAAGCGCGGTCGCGCCTTCGTCACCGTCGTGCCGCTGCAGGAAGCCGCCGAGTAGCGTTTTTTGATCGGCCGGTTTCCGACCGACCGGGATATGCGTGGGGGAGGATGGGCATCCATCCTCCCTTTCGTCGTCTGAGGCGGACGAGGCGTCTCCCACGAAATCCCCGCTGCGCCGTCGCGCTCAAGGCGAGAACCGGCCGTGATCGGGAGTTTCGTGAGCGACTCTGAGGCTCCGCCCGCAGCGATGGGGTCGAGGCGATGAAGCGTACCCTCGCGGTCTCCTTTGCGGCGGCCCTGGCGGCAGCCGCGCTTGCCGCCTTCGTGCTGCTGCCTGGCTCGAACCCTCTCCCCGAGCCCGCACCCGTCGAAGTCGCGGCCAGACCCGCGATGCCGACGCTGTATTGCGAGTTCTACAACTTCGTCGGCCGCGCCCCGAAAGTCGGGTTCACGTTTGCCGTCGCTGGCGCGGGAGACGCTGCCGCGTTCACTCAGATGAACCAGATCGAGGCGGACGGGACGCGCATCGCCTTCGGTGGTGACGACGCGCCGCCGCCGCGTTGGACCTTGGAGGCGGGAGCCCCGCCCAATCTGATCTCGCCGGACGACGCCATCCGCATCGTCCTATACGGATACGAAGGCGCCAAATCCGCCGAAACATGGTTCGAGGCGGGGCTTCGGAGTATCCAGTACCTGAACCTCGACGGACAATGCCGTCGCCATGGCACCTGACACCGGCATCCCGCCGGAACCGACCCGCGAGGCCGCTTCGCGTGTCCGAGACGATCAAGTGAGAC
The DNA here is from genome assembly GCF_008039485.1 of Methylobacterium sp. WL69. NCBI lineage: Bacteria > Pseudomonadati > Pseudomonadota > Alphaproteobacteria > Hyphomicrobiales > Methylobacteriaceae > Methylobacterium > Methylobacterium sp. WL69. Next base: position 34,277 of record NZ_VRUZ01000013.1, read on the forward strand.
GAGCAGTACCGTGAAATTCCTCGACGAAGCCAAGGTCTATGTCCGCTCCGGCGACGGTGGCGCCGGATGCGTGGCCTTCCGGCGCGAAAAGTTCATCGAGTTCGGTGGGCCCAACGGCGGCGACGGCGGCCGGGGCGGCGACGTCTGGGTCGAGTGCGTCGATGGGCTCAACACCCTCATCGACTATCGCTATCAGCAGCACTTCAAGGCCAAGAAGGGCGAGCACGGCATGGGCTCGAACCGCCACGGCGCCAACGGCGCCGACGTGGTGCTCAAGGTCCCGGCGGGCACCGAGATCATCGCCGAGGACGGCGAGACCCTCATCGCCGACATGACCCATGTCGGCCAGCGCGTGCGCCTGGCCAAGGGCGGCAATGGCGGCTTCGGCAACGCCTACTTCACCACGTCGACCAACCGCGCCCCGAAGCATGCCAATCCGGGCCTGGAGGGGCACGAGCAGTGGGTGTGGCTGCGCCTGAAGCTCATCGCCGATGCGGGCCTCGTCGGCCTGCCCAACGCGGGCAAGTCCACCTTCCTCGCGACCGTGACGGCGGCCAAGCCGAAGATCGCCGACTATCCCTTCACCACCCTGCATCCCGGCCTCGGTGTCGTCCGCTCCGACGAGCGGGAATTCGTGCTCGCCGACATTCCCGGCCTCATCGAGGGTGCCCATGACGGCGTCGGCCTCGGCGACCGGTTCCTGGCCCATGTCGAGCGCTGCCGCGTTCTGCTCCACCTCGTCGAGGCGACGAACGAGCATGCGGGCAAGACCTACAAGCTCGTGCGGAAAGAGCTCGAAGCCTACGGCGGCGGGCTCATCGACAAGCCCGAGATCGTCGCCCTGTCGAAGGCGGACGTGGTCGATGCCGATACGCTCAAGGAGCAGGTCGCCCGTCTGAAGCGCGCTTCGAAGAAGACGCCGCTGATCCTGTCCTCGGCCACGGGTCTCGGCGTGCAGGACGCCCTGCGAGCGATCACCCGCTCCATCGACGACGATAAGCGCGCCGAAGCCGAGGCGCAGCCGGCCGAGGCGTGGCAGCCCTGAACGACGGACCTTCCATGTTATGCTAGCATTGCGGTCGTTTTAGCTAGCAGGCGGAGGCTTGCCGTGACCAAGCAATTGAACATCCGTAGCGACGAGGCCCATGCTCTGGCCTCGGATTTTGCCGAGCGCCTCGACACCAGCGTCACGGACGTCGTGCTACGGGCCCTGCGGGAATTCGGTGCCAAGCTCGATCCCCGCGACGAACTCACGCCGAGCCAACAGGCGGAGTTCGACGCGCTTCGCGCCTTGGCGAGAAAAGCGTCCGCCAACAAACGTCCGGGTGCCACATCCGATCATCGGGATATGTACGACGAGTTCGGCCTGCCCCTATGATCGCCCTCGACACCTCGGCGATCGTCGCCATCGCCTTGAGCGAGCCCGAGGAGTGGGACTTCAACCGTCTCATCGCGCATCGCAGAGCGGTCGTCGGAACGCCGACCCTGGTCGAGGCGCGCATGGTTCTCGAATCGCGGATTCCCGATGCGGTGACGGATTTTCTACGTGGGTTCGCGAGCCGCCCGGCGATCACGGTACTAGGTTTCGCTATCGAAATGTATGAACGCGCCTGCGAAGCCTTCGTCCGTTTCCGCAAGGGGCGTGGGCATTCGGCACGGCTCAACTTCGGCGATTGCATGTCGTATGCAGTGGCAAAACACACTGCCCTCCCGCTCTTGTTCAAGGGCGATGATTTCGGACAAACCGACATCACGTCCGCATGGCCCCGGACGTGATGACACCCAACCTCCAGGATTTCCGCCGCATCGTCCTCAAGGTCGGCTCCGCGCTCCTGGTGGACCGCGCGCGCGGCCGCCTGCGCCATGCCTGGCTCGCGGCCCTGGCCGAGGACATCGCCGACCTGCAGGCGCGCGGGGCCGACGTGCTCGTGGTCTCGTCGGGTGCCATCGCCCTCGGGCGCACGGTTCTGGGCTATCCGCCCGGCACCCTGCGCCTGGAGGAGAGCCAGGCGGCGGCGGCCGTGGGCCAGATCGCCCTTGCCCGGCACTGGTCGGAGGCCCTCGGTCACCACGGCATCGCGGCGGGCCAGATCCTGGTGACGCCGCAGGATACGGAGGAGCGCCGGCGCTACCTCAACGCCCGCGCCACGGTGCTCAAGCTCCTCGAAGTCCGCGCCGTACCCGTGGTCAACGAGAACGACACGGTGGCGACCAGCGAGATCCGCTACGGCGACAACGACCGCCTCGCCGCCCGTGTCGCCACCATGATCGGCGCCGACGTGCTGGTGCTGTTCTCCGACATCGACGGCCTCTACACGGCGCCGCCCCATACCGATCCGCAGGCCCGGCACCTGCCGGTGATCGAGCGCATCACCCCGGAGATCGAGGCCATGGCCGGCGGGCCGGCGTCGGACCTCTCGCGCGGGGGCATGCGGACCAAGGTCGAGGCGGCCAAGATCGCCGCCAGCGGCGGCACCCACATGATCATCGCCGATGGCCGCGAGAAGAATCCCCTGCGCACCATCCTGAAGGGCGGCCGCTGCAGCTGGTTCCTGTCGGGCTCCAACCCGATCGCCGCGCGCAAGGCCTGGATCGCCGGGTCCCTCGAGCCGCGCGGCATCCTCATCGTCGATGACGGGGCCGCCCGCGCGCTCCAGGGCGGCGCCAGCCTGCTGCCGGTGGGCGTCACCGGAATCCAGGGCGGGTTCGGGCGCGGCGATGCCGTGGTGATCCGCGATGCCGCCGGGCGGACCCTCGGGCGTGGCCTGGTAGCCTACGACAGCGATCAGGCGGTCCGGATCATCGGCCGGCCGAGCCGCGAGATCGCCGATCTCCTGACCCATCCCGGGCGCGCCGAGATGGTGCACCGCGACGACCTCGCCATGGTGGGTGAATAGCCGGGTTGTCATGCGTCCCGCTTGTTTCACCCGTATCCCGCGTGCGATGACGGGCGGGACAACAGACGGGCGCGCCGGATCGCGCGACGGCCCGCGAGGATGAAGGCCGTGCCCGTTCTGAACCTGCGTACCGATTTCCAGGCTCCCGATCTGACGGGCGAGATGCAGGCCATCGGCCAGCGCGCCCGCGCCGCCGCGCGCGGCATCGCCCTGGCCCCGGCCCAGACCAAGGATATCGCGCTCCGCGCCATCGCCGAGCGCCTGCGCGGGGCGCAGGTCGAGATCCTGGCCGAGAATGCCCGGGACGTGGAGGCGGCCCGCGCCGCCGGCCAGACCCAGGCCCTGATCGACCGGCTCACCCTCGATTCCGCCCGCCTCGGCGCCATCGCCGACGCCGTCGAGAAGATCGGCGCGTTGCCCGATCCCGTCGGACGCCAAGTGGCCGCCTTCGAACGCCCCAACGGCCTCCTCATCGAGCGCATCGCCGTGCCGCTCGGCGTCATCGGCGTGATCTTCGAGAGCCGGCCCAACGTCACCGCCGATGCCGGTGCCCTGTGCCTCAAGGCCGGAAACGCCGCGATCCTGCGGGCGGGGTCCGACAGCCATCGCACCGCCATGGCCATCGCGCGGGCCATGCGGGCTGGCCTGGAGGAGTCCGGTCTGCCGGCGGATGCGATCCAGATCGTGCCGACCCGCGACCGGGCCGCCGTCGGCGCCATGCTGTCCGGCCTGCAGGGCTGCATCGACGTGATCGTGCCGCGCGGCGGACGCGGCCTCGTGGAGCGCGTCCATGCCGAGGCCCGGGTGCCGGTCTTCGCCCACCTGGACGGGATCTGCCACGTCTACGTCGCGGCCGGCGCCGAGCTCGACATGGCCTGCACCATCGTCCTGAACAGCAAGATGCGCCGCACGGGCATCTGCGGCGCCGCCGAGACGCTGCTGGTCGACCGCGCCTGCGCCGGGACCCATCTTCCGGCCCTCGTCGCCATGCTGATCAAGGCCGGCTGCGCCGTGCGCGGTGACGCCGACGTGCAGGCCGTCGATGCCCGGGTGACGCCCGCCACCGAGGCCGACTGGCGCACCGAATACCTCGACGCCATCATCGCCGTGCGGGTGGTCGACGATCTCGAGGCTGCCATCGCCCATATCGAGACCTACGGCTCCCACCACACCGACTCCATCGTCACCGCCGACCGCGCCGAGGCGACGCGGTTCCTGGCCGAGGTCGATTCGGCCATCGTCGTGCACAACGCCTCGACGCAGTTCGCCGATGGCGGCGAGTTCGGGTTCGGGGCCGAGATCGGCATCGCCACCGGCCGGATGCACGCACGCGGCCCCGTCGGCGTCGAGCAGCTCACCACCTTCAAGTATCGGGTCCACGGCAGCGGGCAGACGCGTCCTTGATCCGTCCCGGCGGTCGCCCACCCTCGACCGGCCTCGATGCGCCTTGACGTATCGGGGCCGGTCCGGTTGCCCCCGGCCTGTCCCGGTTTGCGGATCGGTCTGTACGGCGGATCCTTCAACCCGGCCCATCTCGGGCACCGGCATGTCAGCCGCGTCGCCCTGCGGCGCCTTGGATTGGATCGGGTCTGGTGGATGGTGACCCCCGGCAATCCCCTGAAGGACCGGGCCGACCTCGCGTCCCTCGCCGCCCGCGTCGCCGCCGCCCAGGCGATCGCCGCCCATCCGCGCATCGCGGTCACGGCCTTCGAGAGCCGGATCGGCGCCCGCTACACCCGGCAGAGCCTGCGGTATCTTAAAGAACGACACCCGGCCGTGCGCTTCGTCTGGATCATGGGGGCCGACAGCCTCGCGACATTTCATCGCTGGGCCGGGTTCCGCGAAATCGCCGAGACCATGCCCATCGCCATCATCGACCGGCCCGGCTTCACCCTGAAGAGTCTGACCGCCCGCGCCGCGCAGACGCTCGGCCGCTGGCGCGTCGACGAATCGGATGCCGGGCTCATCGCCGACCTAACCCCCCCGGCCTGGGTCTTCCTGCACGGTCCACGCTCCCATCTGTCCTCCACCGCCCTGCGTGCCAAAAGTTGAGGGGGCAACAAATGCCGGCGTAAGGGTGTGCGAGGGGGCGATTTACCGAACACGCAACTGGAACGTTCCCTGCGGCACACTTTCGGGGTACGATCACCCCATGATGATGGCCATTGCAGGAACCGAGACGCTGAACGACGCGGCCCACCACGGAACTTCGGGTTCCGACAGCGACGCCGACCGTAAGATCGGCAGCCTGAAAACACTCGCCCTCGATTGCCTCGAGGACATGAAGGCGGAAGAGACCATCGAGATCGATCTCATGGGCCGAACCTCGCTCGCCGATACGATGATCATTACGTCGGGGCGCTCGCAGCGTCATGTCGGCGCCATCGCCGACCGCATCCTGCAGGACATGAAGGCCAAGGGCCTCGGTTCCGCCCGGGTCGAGGGCATGCCGGCCTGTGACTGGGTGCTGATCGATGCCGGCGACATCATCGTCCACATCTTCCGCCCGGAAGTGCGCGGCTTCTACAACCTCGAGAAGATGTGGGGCGCCGACCGCCCGGCCGCCGATCTTCCCAGCGTCGCCCTCGCCGAGTGAGTTCGGGTCGGGCCGCGGTTCGTGCGCCTGCTCGTCGCCGCCGTCGGCCGCCTGAAGGCCGGACCCGAGCGTGATCTCGCCGCACGCTACCGCGAACGGGCGGCCCAGCTCGGGCGTGGCCTCGGGTTTCCCGCCTGCGAGATTTTCGAGATTCCCGAGAGCCGGGCCCGCCGCCCCCAGGACCGTTGCGCGGAGGAGGGCGCCGCCCTCCTGGCGCAGGCGAACGGCGCGGCCCTCGTCGTCTACGACGAACGTGGACGTGCCGACCTCAGCAGCGAGAGCTATGCGGAAAGGGTCGCTGCCTGGCGCGACGCCGCGCGGCCAGGCCTCGTCGTCGTCATCGGCGGCGCGGATGGGCTCGACCCGACGGTTCGGGCACGGGCCGACCTCACCCTCTCCTTCGGGGCGGCGACGTTGCCGCACGGCCTTGTGCGCGTGCTGGCCCTGGAGCAGGTGTATCGGGCACTGACCATCCTGGCCGGCCACCCCTATCACCGTGGAAATCTCGACGAACGATGACGGCGCGCGGGGCAGGCACGGCGGCGAAGACGGGAGGGCGGGGTCCGCGTGCCCTGGTCCTGACCGGCGTCTGCATGGCCACCCTGTCCATGGCCGCGCCCACGATCGCACAGGAGTCCGGGGCGAAGGCTGCAATCGCCGAGCCGGACGCGATTCAGAAGGCCCTCGACGAGAAGAACCGCCGCGCCGAGAACCTGAAGCGCATCGAGGAGGCGCTGGCCGCGTCCACGGGCGCGAAGGCTCAGCTGGAGGCCGAGATCGCTTCCATCGGCGGTGATCGGGCCAAGTTCAACATCGCCCTCCTCGATGCCGCCCGGCAGGCCCAGGCGACGGAGGACCGGATGACCCGCCTCGAAGAGCGCCTGAAGACCCTGGGCACCTCCGAGGCGGCCATCCGGCGCTCTCTCGATGGGCGGCGCGGCGTCATCGCCGAGATCCTGGCGGCCCTGCAGCGCATGGGGCGCCGGCCGCCGCCGGCCGTGCTGGTGCGGCCCGAGGATGTGCTCGCCGTCATCCGCACCTCGATGCTGCTGGGCGCCGTCGTGCCCGAACTGCGCGGCGAGGCCGAGACTCTGGCCGCCGATCTCACCGAACTCGTGCGCCTGAAAGGGCTCATCGCCGCCGATCGCGAGGGCCTAAAGACCGATCTGGCCGGCTGGGCCCGCGAACAGCAGCGCCTGAACGGTCTCATCGCCGCCCGGCGCACGCGCCTGGCGGAGGTCGAAGGCGGCCTAGCCACCGAGCGCATGCGCACCGCCGAGCTCGGCGTCCAGGCCCGGAGCCTCAAGGAACTGCTGGACCGGATGGAAGGCGAGGTCGCCTCCGCACGGCGGGCGGCGGACGAGGCCCGGGCGGCCGAGACCCGCGAGGCGCGCGCCACCCAGGAGCGTTTCGCCGCCGCCGGCGCCCGCGATCCGGCGCGTCTCGCCCCCAAGATCCGGTTCGTCGATACGCGCGGCGATCTGCCCCGGCCCGTGAGCGGCGCCCTCACGCGCGGCTTCAATCAACCGGACGGGAACGGCGGGACCACCCGCGGCATTTCGCTCACGACGCGGCCCAAGGCCGTGGTTTCCTCTCCGGCCGATGGGTGGGTGTCGTTCGCCGGGCAGTTTCGCTCGTACGGACGACTCTTGATCATCAATGCCGGCGATGGCTACTATCTGCTGCTGGCCGGGATGGATCAGATCGACGTCGAGGTCGGCCAGTTCGTCCTGGCGGGCGAGCCCGTGGCGGCCATGGGCGAGGGCGGCGCGGGTGCGGCCCCGGCCGGCACCGATCCGATGCTATACGTCGAGTTCAGAAAAGACGGCGGCTCCATCGATCCGGAGCCTTGGTGGGCCAAAAGCCCCAGTGAGAAGGTTCGCGGATAATGCGCAAGGTTTCACTCGTTCTCCTCGGCGCGTTCCTCGGCGTCGGGTCCTCCATGGTCGCGACCCAGACCCGCCTGCTGTCCGGGACCAGCGCCGTGGCGGCGTCCGCTGAAACCTATCGTCAGCTTAGCCTGTTCGGCGACGTGTTCGAGAAGGTTCGCACCGACTACGTCGAGAAGCCCGAGGAGGCCAAGCTCATCGAGGCGGCCGTGAACGGCATGCTCACGTCGCTGGATCCGCATTCGAGCTACATGGACTCGAAGAGCTTCCGCGACATGCAGGTGCAGACGCGCGGCGAGTTCGGCGGCCTTGGCATCGAGGTCACCATGGAGGACGGCCTGATCAAGGTCGTGACCCCCATCGACGATACGCCCGCCTCCAAGGCCGGCATCCTCTCCAACGACGTGATCACGCAGATCGACGAGGATCAGGTCCAGGGGCTCACCCTGAATCAGGCCGTCGACAAGATGCGCGGTCCGGTGAATTCGCCGGTCAAGCTCAAGATCAGCCGCAAGGAGTCGAAGGACCCCATCGAGGTCGTGCTCAACCGCGACGTGATCAAGATCAAGCCCGTGCGCTCGCGCGCCGAGGGCGATGTCGGTTACGTCCGCCTGACCCAGTTCAACGAGCAGACCTTCGACGGCCTGCGCGCGGCCATCGACAAGCTGAACACCGAGATCGGCGCCGACAAGCTCAAGGGCTACGTCCTCGACCTGCGCAACAACCCCGGTGGCCTCCTCGACCAGGCCGTGATGGTCTCCGACGCGTTCCTCGATCGCGGCGAGATCGTCTCGACGCGCGGCCGCAACCCCGACGAGACCCAGCGGTTCTCGGCGAAATCCGGCGACCTCACCAAGGGCAAGCCCATCGTGGTGCTGGTGAATGGTGGATCGGCCTCGGCGTCCGAGATCGTGGCCGGTGCCCTGCAGGACCACAAGCGCGCCACGGTGCTCGGGACCCGCTCGTTCGGAAAGGGCTCCGTGCAGTCGATCATTCCGCTGGGCGGCAGCGGGGCGCTGCGCCTGACCACGGCGCGTTACTACACGCCGTCGGGTCGCTCGATCCAGGCCAAGGGCATCGAGCCGGACCAGGAGGTCCTGCAGGAGGTGCCCGACGAGCTGAAGGGCAAGGACGAGACGAAGGGCGAGGCCGGCCTCAAGGGCCACCTCAAGCAGAAGGATACGGAGGAGCGCGGCGGGTCCTCCGCCTACGTCCCGCCGGACCCGGCCAAGGACAAGCAGCTCACCGCCGCCTTCGACTTCCTGCGCGGCATCCAGAAGGGTGCGGCCAACACGCCGAAGGCGGCCGTACCGAACTGAGCCGGAGGACACGCGTCCCTTAGGGGAACGTTAACCATGACGGCCCCCAATGTCGGTTCAGAACCGACGTCGGGGGCCGTTCTCGTTCGGGACGCGGCCCCCGATCTCGCCCCCACCCTTGAGGGAAGCGGCTGAGCTTGGCCTCCGACGACATCCTGACCCGGCCGCTCGGCGCAAAGCCCACTTCCGGTGAGCGGGTTCGAGCGCTGGCCGCCCTGCGTCCGACGCCCAGGATGACGGTGGGTCTGCTGGTCCTCGGCGTCGTCGCAGGCGTCAGCATCCTCGTCGCCACGGGCGATCCGCAGGGGGGCGAGCCCGTGGCCATCGCCACCATCGCCTTGCGGGAACCGTCGCCCGCGCCGGTGGCCGCGATCCCGGCACCCGAAAAACCCGTCGCGGCCCAGCGTTCGGCCGATGCGGTCGAGACCGCGTCCGGCGTCACCGTCGTGCGGGCCGGAGGCGGCAACGCACCGAGCGAGGCGGTGGTGATCCGTGTCCCCGATGCCGCGCCCGTGAAGCTGGCCTCCGCCCCCGATCCCCGCCTGGTCGAGCGCGGGCGCCATGGCGCCATCCCCCGCCTCGGCGAGGGCCGGGTCCGCGCCCTCGACATCTATGCCCGGCCCGATCCCGGTCTCACCGGCCCCCGCATCGCCATCCTGGTGTCGGGCCTCGGCATCGGCCAATCCGCCACCGCCAGCGCCATCACCCGGCTGCCGCCCGAGGTCAGCCTCGCCTTCGCCCCCTATGGCGGCGACCTCGAGCGCACCGTCGCCCGCGCCCGCGAGGCCGGGCACGAGGCCCTGCTCCAGGCGCCGATGGAGCCGTTCGACTATCCCGACAGCGATCCGGGACCGCAGACCCTGCTCACCACCGCCCGGACCCCGGAGAACATCGACCGCCTCGCCTGGGCCATGAGCCGGTTTTCGGGTTTCATCGGCATCGTCAACTACATGGGTGCCAAGCTGACCAGCGATGCCGCCGCCTTCGAGCCGGTCCTGCGCGAGGTCGCCGCGCGGGGGCTCGGCTACGTCGACGACGGCACCTCGCCGCGGTCCCTCGCCGCCCCCCTCGGCGCCAAGGCTCGGGTACCCACGGCCCGGGCCGAGATCGTCCTCGACGCACTGCCCCGGCCCGAGGCCATCGACCGCGAACTCGCCCGGGCCGAGGCGCAGGCGCGCACCAAGGGGTTCGTCCTCGTCTCGGCCACCGCCCTGCCGATGACCATCGACCGGATCGCGCGCTGGTCGCGGGACTTGGAAGCGCGTGGAGTCCGCCTCGTCCCCGTGAGCGTCGCCCTGCGCGGCGCGGCCGGCACCCGCCTCACCAGCGCCACGCCCTGACGGTGCGTCGGACGAATTGTCACGCGGTGCCGCCATCGTGCGTTGCGGCACGGCGACGGCCTGCCCTATGGTCGCGCCGATGACAGCCTCTCCGAACGACACCGGCCTCGACCTGCCGTACCGCGCCTGCGTCGGCATCACGTTGATCGCCCGCACCGGCCTCGTGTTCATCGGGCGGCGCCGCGCCGATGCCGGCCCGGAGCATGTCGCCGATGGGCGTGCCTGGCAGATGCCGCAGGGGGGAATCGATCCCGGCGAGGCGCCGCAGGACGCGGCCCTGCGCGAACTCTACGAGGAAACCAACGTCGCGCCCGGCTCCGTCCGGCTGCTCGCCGAAGCCCCCGACTGGCTCACCTACGATCTTCCGCCCGACGTGATGAAGCAGGCCTGGAAGGGCCGCTACCGCGGGCAGACCCAGAAGTGGTTCGCGTTCGGCTTCCTCGGCGAAGACAGCGAGATCGATGTGGCCGCGCCCGGCGGGGGTGCCCACCCCTCCGAGTTCGACGCCTGGCGCTGGGAGCCCATGGGCGGACTGCCGGACCTCATCGTGCCGTTCAAGCGGCCGGTCTACGAAGGCGTCGTCGCGGCGTTCGGCGGCCTGACCGACTGGTGTGTCCCGGCGTGAGCCCCGCCACTCCTCCGGCTCGCGCCTAAGGTCGCCCGCCCATGCGCTGGTGGTCGATTCCCGTCGTGCTGGCGCTCGCCTGGTTCGTGTTCACCCTGACGCCGTTCTGGGCGCTCTACGACCTCGCCCGCGCGGTGCAGGCGCACGATGCGGCCTATGTCGAACGCCACGTCAATTTCCGCACCCTGCGGCTCTCGGTGATCCGGCAGGTGGCCGCCGCCGCCCAGGCACGCGGCGACACGGACGGCACAGAACCGCGCGAGCGCCAGCGTGTCACCGACGCCCTCGTGGCCCTGGCGATCCCCATTGCTGAATCTCTGGTGACGCCCCGGACGGTGGTCGACCTGCTCGACGACGGCTGGCCGCAATCCATCGACCTCGGACCGCCCGAGGCCGGCTCGGGCGAAGCGCCCCCCGTCACCCCGTCCGATGTCGCACCCTCGGAACGCCGCGAGTCCGGGAAGCCCGGACTGCACGTCGAGAACCTGCATCGGCTCGTGCCGTTCTATCTCTCCTCCCAGATGCGCGGCTTTCGCACGGTGGTAATTCCGGTGCCGCCCGAAGCGACGCGGGCTCGACAGTTCCGCCTGCGCCTGCGCCTGCGCGGGTGGACGTGGCGGCTCGTCGACATCGAACTGCCCGAGGACCTGCGGGGGCGGATCGCCCAGAAGCTCGCCCGGGCGGGCCGCGGCCGCTAGGCGCCGACGTCGTCCGCGCTCCGGTTGGTGAAGCGGGCGTTGCCGAGCCCGGTGCCGATGGTGAGGATGCCCCAGCGGGTCAGGTCGGTCCGGTGGGGTACCTCGCTCAGGCCCTGCACGACGGCGTCGTTGTGCATCACCACCATGGTGGCGTGTCCGCCGACCCGGGGGATCGCCGCGACGAGGCGCTCGGCGAGGTTGAAATGGTCGGCTTCCCAGTTGCCGGGGAGGTTCTGGCCGCCGCGGTCGATGGTCCCGTCGGCCGCGATCACGCCCGGGCAGCCGATGCCGATGAAGGGCGCCAGGGCGAGGTTGGCCCGCTCGGCCCGGCGGATCAGGTCCGTCAGCATGGCGATGAGCCGGTCCACGGCCGCGTCGCGGCTGGGGGCCGGGTCCTCGTCGCAATGACGCCAGATCTCCGAGCGCCAGACGGCGCTGCGGGACAGGTCGGGCGCCTTGCGCAGGTTCGTCACCACCACGCCCGCACGGATATTGCTGCCGCCGATATCGACGGCGAGGAGGCTGTCGTAGCCCGAAAAGATCCAGGCCGGCGCTAGGTGAACCGAGCCGATGAGGCCGGCTTCGTCGGGATGGTGACGGATCGGCTCCAGGGTCAGGTCGAGACCGCCCGCCCGCAGGATCACGCCCGCCCGGGCGATGGCGAGGTGGCCGACGCGGCTGTCGCTGAAGCCGCCGCCCACTACGAGGCCTTCCGTGTCGCGCCATCCCTTCTGGCGCAGGAAGCGACGGACCACGCCGGCGAGTTCCTGGGCGAAGTCCTCGATGGCGCTGAAGATCAGGCCGGAGGTCAGGGGATCGGTCCCCTCGAGGGCCCGGTCGAGGGCCTTCTTGCTGAGCTCGGCGCTCGGCTTGTCGCCGAACGGATCGGGCCCGACCTTGCGCAGGGTCTCCCGCCATCTCTCCAGGATCTCGCGAAACGCCTTCTTCGAGACCTTGTCACCGACGAACCCGTCGTCGGCTTTCAATTCGCTGTTGTAGTCGTCGACGATCACGGAGGGGAGCCGGTTGGCGGCATGCGCGATGCCCGCCTCGCGGGTGAGGATGTCCGTGGCCATACGATGCGCTGTCCTTGGAATTGTGCGGTCGCCCGTCAACGCGCCATCCGACGGATCGGACCATGGCGCAAGGAGCGTGCGTGGCGCGGTCGTCGCGCCCCGGCCGCCGCACGGGACGCGACGGCCGGTGGGCGTCGGTGATCAGTTCGCCTTCGGCGCGGCGGCCTCGGCCGGGGGCGCCTTCGGCTCGCGGGTCTCGAGGACCTCCTCGGCCTTGTCCTCGTCGGTGTCGCCGCCGCGCTCGATGGTCTTTGCCGGATTGGCGGCCAGCGTCTTGACGATCTCGACGAGGCGCTCGCACTCGGAGCCGAACTGGTAGGTCTCCAGGACGATGGCCGCGTCGCGCAGGGTGCGCAGGTCGCGCACGGTCTGCTTGTTGGCGGCCTCGCGCAGCTGACTCTTGGCGGCGATGGCCTCCTCGAGCTTGGCCGCCTTCACGTCGCACGCGGAAGCGGCGCCCGTGCAGACGGTCAGGAGGGCGAGGGCGGCGAGGAGGTTGCGCATGGGGCGGGGTCCGGGGGCTGGCGCTCAGGCGTGGTGGTCGGGCGAGCGCAGGATGTCGTTGGCCAGGGCCACGAGGGCGCTGAGGCGATAGGGCTTGGGCACGAACACCGAGTCCGTCACGGCATCGCCATGGGCGAGGTGGCCGCGTCCGCCCGAGGTATAGACCACGGGCAGGTCGGGGCGAACCCGCCGCGCGCGGTGGGCCAGGGCGATGCCGTTCGTGTTGCGGGCCAGATCGATATCGGTGAAGAGCAGATCGACATGCTCACGGGCCAGGATGCCCTCCGCTTCGTCCGCGTCGGAGGCGGTGAGAACGCGATAGCCTTCCTCCAGGAGCGCCTCGGCGGCAAGTTCGCAGACCATGATCTCGTCCTCGACGACGAGCACGGTCTCGGAGATGCCGCAGGAGCCGAAGGTGGGCAGGGTGAAGGCGGGCAAGGCAAGGGCGGCGCAGGCGAACGGGATCATGACGCAACTCCTACTCACCCGGCGGGGGACGCGCGGTCCCGTGCCGGATCACCCAACCAACGGACCGCGGCGGCGCGATGTTCGAGTGCGTTCACTCCAATTGCGCGGACTTGGTATTCAAAGCTTTAACCTTGCCGGCCCGGTGGTGAACGCGAAGGGACGGTACCCGTGACGCGGCCCTGGCATCTCGGCTTCGGCCTGATCCTCACGGCGCTCGCCGGATACGTCGATGCCCTCGGCTTCATCCGGCTCGGCGGCCTCTACACCTCGTTCATGAGCGGCAACACCACCCAGTTCGCCGTGGCCCTCGGGCACGGCCAGCCCCACCTCGCCCTGTTGCCGGCCCTGCTCATCGTCGCCTTCCTCCTCGGGGGGATCTGCGGCGGCGCCCTGTCGGCCCTGACCCCTGCGCGCTGGAGCACGCCGGTGATCCTCGGCTTCGAGGCGGCCATCATCGCCGCCGCCTTCGAGGCCGGTGTGGCCGCGCCGGATTCGGGGCTCGCATCCCTCATGCTGGCGCTCGCCATGGGCGCGCAGAATGCCGTCCTGTCCCACGTCCAGGGCTTTCGCGCCGGGACCACCTTCGTCACCGGCGCCCTGTTCAGCTTCGGCCAGAAGCTCGCTTTGGCCCTCGCCCGGCGCGGGGCCCGCTACGCCTGGGTCGGAGACGGGGTTGTGTGGTTCGCCCTCCTCGTCGGGTCCCTCGCCGGAACGGTCGCCTACGGGCGCCTGGCGTTGTATGCCCTGGCCATTCCCGCCGGCATCGCCGGTATCCTGGCGCTCGTCGCCACGATCCTGACGGCGCGGCGCGCGTTCTTCGGCGCGCCCGCCCTGTGAGGCCCGTGGCCCCCGCGCCCATCGAAACCGTGTGACGAGAGATTCCCGCCGGATGGCCGAGACCGCCCCCTCCCTCCTCGATCACGTCACCCCCATCGCGGCCGGGGCCCACGTCACTGCCGCCGTGTGGCTGAAGGACACCCTGGCCCTGGCGCTCGGCGACGGCGCCGTTCTCCTCGCCGGCCGGGGCGAGGTCCGCCGAATCGAATCACACCCGGACGGCGCCATCCTGGTCGCCGCCGGCGATGGACGCCGGATCGTCACCGGGGGGGACGACGGCCGCGTGGTGGCGACTTCGCCCGACGGGGATGCCGTCGAAGTGGCCGTCGCCAAAGGCGGGGCCTGGATCGATGCGCTCGCCCTCCATCCCGACGGCGCCATCGCGTACGGCGCCGGCCGCAACGTCGTGGCCCGCGACGCCAAGGGCCGCGAGAAGGTGTTCGCCGCGCCGTCCACGGCCCGCGGCCTCTCCTTCGCCCCGAAGGGGTATCGCCTCGCCGTCTCGCACTACAACGGCGCCACCCTGTGGTACCCGAACCTCGAAACCGCGCCCGACTTCGTCGAGTGGAAGGGCTCGCATATCGACGTGACCTGGTCGCCGGACGGCCGCTTCGTCGTCACGACGATGCAGGAGAACGCCCTGCATGGCTGGCGCCTCCAGCCCGACCGGGGCCACATGCGGATGTCGGGCTATCCCGGCAAGGTCCGCTCCGTGGCGTGGTCCGGCGACGGCGACTGGCTCGCCACGGGGGGGGCGGAAGCCGCCATCATCTGGCCGTTCGATTCCAAGGAAGGCCCCACCGGCAAGGCCCCGCGCGAGTGCGGCGTGCGCCCGGCCCGGGTCTCGCGGGTGGCGTTCCACCCGAAGGCCCTCGTGCTCGCCATCGGCTACGAGGACGGCTGCATCCTGCTCGTGCGTTTCGCCGACGGCTCCGAACTCCTGGTACGCCCGGCCGTGAAGGGCAGCGGGGTCACGGCGCTCGCCTGGGACGCGCGCGGCGCCCGCCTCGGCTTCGGCTGCGCCGATGGCGCCGCCGGCCTCCTCACCCTTCCGGGCTGACGGGGTGGCCCTGTTCGGATTTGGGCGCCGGCCGCTGCCGGCCGACGGGGCGGTGCGGGAGGCCATCCTCGCCTGGGCGCGCGCGGCCGCCGGCCTCGGCGCGGACGGCGTGGTCAAGGTCAACGAGATCGTCTGCGCCGATCCGGCCTGTCCCGGCATGGAGACGATTCTTTTGCTCATGCCCCCCGGGCGGCCGACCCGGGCCGTGAAGATCACCAGACCCATGGCGGAGGTGACGGAAAGCGACGTGGTCCGGGCCCTCGCGCGGGATTGACGATCCCGTGCAGGATTGAAACCGCGTCGCTTTTCTGTCATACGCCGCCTCGCGTTGAACCGCCCGGCCGATCGGGCTGCCGTGGCGGTTCGTGCTGCTCCATCAGAAGCATCAACCGAGCGCATGACCTTCGATCCCACCCGGATCGGAGTGCGTGCGCGTTCAGGAGAGCCAAATGCCCAAGCTGAAAACCAAGTCGGGCGCGAAGAAGCGCTTCAAGATCACCGGCACCGGTAAGGTCATGTACGCCCAGGCCGGCAAGCGCCACGGGATGATCAAGCGGACGACGAAGCAGATCCGCAACCTGCGCGGCACCACCACCCTGTTCGAGGGCGATGCCGCCAACGTGAAGAAGTATTTTTTGCCGAACAGCCGGTAAGCCTTCTTTCACCCGCCGAACTGCTTTTTCTGATCCAGGAGACTCCATATGGCCCGCGTCAAGCGCGGCGTGACCAGTCACGCGAAGCACAAGAAAGTCCTCAAGGCCGCCCGTGGTTATTACGGTCGCCGCAAGAATACGATCCGGATCGCCAAGCAGGCGGTCGAGAAGGGCATGCAGTATGCCTACCGCGATCGTAAGAACAAGAAGCGCACGTTCCGCGCCCTCTGGATCCAGCGCCTCAACGCCGCCGTCCGCGAGCATGGCCTGACCTATTCGCGCTTCATCAACGCGCTCGCCAAGTCCGGCATCGAGGTCGACCGCAAGGCCCTGTCCGAGCTCGCCATCCACGAGCCGGCGACCTTCGCCGCCGTGGTCGAGAAGGCCAAGGCCTCCCTGCAGGACGTCGCCAAGGCAGCCTGAGCCAGCCGTTCGGCCCTCGGGTCGGAATCCTACGGACAAGGCGCGGCCCCGCATGGGCGCCGCGCCTTTCTGTTTTTCCAGTCGTTTTCCTGACATGGGCCCGGTCTTTTCCGAGGGGCGACGGCTTGCCAAGGCGGCCCCGACCCGCAAAACCCCCGCCCATGACCGCCTGACCCTCACGGGGTCGCGCCGCAGCCGGTGAGTTGAACCGATGACCGATCTCGACACCCTCGAAGGCGATCTTCTCGCAGAAGTCGCGGCCGCGTCCGACGAGGCTTCCCTCGACGCCGTGCGCGTGGCGGCGCTCGGCAAGAAGGGTTCGGTCTCCGAACTGCTCAAGACCCTGGGCGCCATGACGCCCGACGAGCGCAAGGCGCGCGGTCCCCTCATCAACGGCCTCCGCGATCGAGTGCAGGGCGCGCTGTCCACCCGCCGCGAAGCCCTCGCCGAGGCCGCCCTCACCGCACGCCTGTCCGCCGAGCGCATCGACGTGACCCTGCCCGTGCGCGAGGCGCCGGAGGCACGCGGGCGCATCCACCCCATCAGCCAGGTCATGGACGAGATCGCGGCGATCTTCGCCGATATGGGCTTTTCCGTCGCCGAAGGTCCGGACATCGAGACCGACGACTACAACTTCACGGCCCTCAACTTTCCGCCCGGCCACCCGGCGCGCGAAATGCACGACACCTTCTTCCTGGCCCCCGACCGCAACGGCCAGCGCAAGGTGCTGCGCACCCACACCTCACCGGTGCAGATCCGCACCATGCGCGCCCAGCAGCCGCCGATCCGGGTGATCTGCCCGGGCCGGACCTACCGCCATGATTCCGACCAGACCCACACGCCGATGTTCCATCAGGTCGAGGGCCTCGTCATCGACAAGACGGCCAACATCGCCAACCTGAAGTGGGTGCTGGAGGAGTTCTGCCGGACCTTCTTCGAGGTCGAGGCCGTGAAGATGCGCTTCCGCCCGTCGTTCTTCCCCTTCACCGAACCCTCGGCGGAGGTGGACATCCAGTGCTCGCGAAAAGGCGGCGAGATCCGCTTCGGCGAGGGCACCGACTGGCTCGAAATTCTCGGCTGCGGCATGGTCCACCCGAACGTCCTGCGGAATTGCGGCCTCGATCCCGACAGCGTCCAGGGCTTCGCCTTCGGCATGGGCATCGACCGCATCGCCATGCTCAAATACGGCATGCCGGACCTGCGCCCGTTCTTCGAGGCCGACGTGCGCTGGCTCGACCATTACGGCTTCCGGCCGCTGGATATCCCGAGCTTGGTGGCTGGATTGACTGGGTAGGAGGCAGGAATGACCGGGGACGAAATTCATCGGATCGCCAACGAGGTTCTTCGCGAAACGCTCGGTCCCCATGGCTTCGCCCATGCCGAGGTTCGGCCTGCACCGGATTTCGACGGCGAGCCTTCGCTCTACGTGACGGCGCATTTCAAGCCGCAGGCTGGTGTAACCAACGGAGAGGCTTCCACGCGTGCACTGTCATCTTTGCGCAAGCGACTCCTCGACAAGGGCGAGGAGCGGTTTCCGTATATTCGCTACGATTACCCCGATGACGAAGTGCTGAGCGACGATCCCTCGGACGAGATTTCGGACCAGCACTGATGCCGAGACTCGGAAATCCGCTCGTCTATGATCTGATTGAGACATCCCGCGCGCTTGCGAACACGCGCGGACGTGTGAGTCTGCGTAAAGCAGCCATGCGCAGGGCCATCAGCGGGTCCTACTACGCAGTCTTCCATGCACTCTGCTTCGTCTGTGCGAGCGAACTGATCGGATGGAGCCAGGAGAATGCGGTGCTGGAGCCCATCTATCGACTTCTCGATCATGGAACGGCAAAGAAACGTCTTAACAGTCGGGACGCGAACCTGATCGGCTCATCGGTGACCGATATCGGCAATAATTTCCTGAGTTTGCAGGAAGCCCGAAATGCCGCCGACTATTCGCCGCCGGCTCTGATGGTCCGCCACGACGAGACGTTGCGCCTGATCGAACTTGCGGAACGGACGGTGACGGTGATCGAATCCCTCCCGACGCTCGACCGCAAGAAGCTTGCGGTTCTCCTGATCGCCAGAACCCGGCCGCTCTAGGGCCGAAGAGTCGTACCCATGAAATTCACCCTCTCCTGGCTCAAGGATCACCTCGACGCCGAGGCCTCCCTCGACACCATCTCCGAGACGCTGACGCGCATCGGCCTCGAGGTCGAGGGCATCGAGGACAAGGCGGCGAGCCTGAAGGCCTACGTGGTCGCCCACGTGCTCACGGCCGAGCAGCACCCGAACGCCGATCGCCTGCGCGTCTGCTCCGTCGATGCCGGCGACGGACAGCCCGTACAGGTGGTCTGCGGGGCGCCGAACGCCCGGGCCGGCATGAAGACGGTGTTCGCCCCGCCCGGCACCTACGTGCCCGGCAAGGCCATCACCCTGTCGGTCGGTACCATTCGCGGCGTCGAGAGCCGGGGCATGCTGTGCTCGGGGGCCGAACTCGGCCTCGGCGACGATCACGACGGCATCCTCGATCTGCCGGAGGACGCGCCGACGGGCCAGCCCTACGCCGTCTATGCCGGCCTCGACGATCCGATCATCGAGATCAACCTGACGCCCAACCGCGCCGACTGCACCTCGATCCACGGTATCGCCCGCGATCTCGCCGCCACCGGCCTCGGTGGCCTCAAGCACAAGGCCCAGCCGCCCGTGCGCGGGGAGGGGGCCTGTCCGGTGACCGTCACCCTCGACTTCGAGCCGGCCGATCGCGGCCTGTGCCCATACTTCACCCTGCGCCGCGTCACCGGCGTCCGGAACGGTCCGTCGCCGGACTGGATGCAGGCGCGCCTGCGCGCCATCGGCCTGCGCCCGATCAACGCCCTCGTCGACATCACCAACTACCTGACCTTCGACCGGGGCCGGCCCCTGCACGTCTTCGACGCCGCCAAGGTGGTGGGCGGCCTCATCGTGCGCCGTGCCCGCGACGGCGAGGAACTCAAGGCGCTCGACGGCAAGACCTACGCCCTCACCGACGACACCGTCGTCATCGCCGACGGCAACGGCGTGGAATCCATCGGCGGCATCATCGGCGGCGAAGCCTCCGGCTGCGATGCCGGCACCGTAGACGTTCTCATCGAATCCGCCCTGTGGGACCCGGTGAACATCGCCCAGAGCGGGCGGCGCCTCGGGATCATCACCGATGCGCGCTACCGCTTCGAGCGCGGCGTCGATCCGGCCTTCACCCTGCCGGGCCTCGATCTCGCCACCCGCCTCGTCCTCGAGATCTGCGGCGGCACCCCGAGCCAGCCCGTCATCGTCGGTGAGCCGCCCGAGACCGAGCGGGTCATCGATTTCCCCTGGACAGAGACCCGGCGTCTGGCCGGTCTCGAACTGTCGCGGGCCGAGATGAAGGTGACCCTGGAGGCGTTGGGCTTTCACGTCGCCGGCAGCGGCGACCGGGTGAAGGTGCTCACCCCGTCCTGGCGCGCCGATGTCGAGGGCAAGGCCGACCTCGTCGAGGAGATCATCCGCATCGCCGGCCTCGATCGCATCGAGCCGAAGCCCCTCCCGCGCATCGAGGCCCAGGTCGGCAAGCCCGTGCTGACGGTGATCCAGAAGCGCACGCGCCTCGCCAAGCGGGCGCTGGCAGCGCGCGGCCTCGTCGAGGCGGTGACGTGGTCGTTCATTCCCCACGACGACGCGGTGCTGTTCGGCGGCGGCCGGGCGGATCTCGTTCTCGCCAATCCCATCGCGGCGGATCTGTCCGACATGCGCCCGAGCCTCGTGCCCGGCCTCCTGCGCGCCGCCCAGCGCAACGCCGACCGCGGTCTCGCCGATGCGGCCCTGTTCGAGGTCGGGCAGTGCTTCGAGAGCGACCAGCCCGAGGGCCAGACCATCCGTGCCACGGCGATCCGGCGGGCCACCGCCGGCCATCTCGGCGGCGGACGTCATTGGGATGGTGCCGCCGCTCCGGTGGATGCGTTTGACGCCAAGGCCGACGCCCTGGCACTGCTCGCCGCCTTCGGCATCCCCACGGGCGGCCTGCAGGTGGTGGCCGGCGGTCCGGACTGGCTGCATCCCGGCCGCTCCGGCACCCTGCAGTTCGGGCCGAAGAATCCCGTCGGGTATTTCGGCGAGATCCACCCGCGCGTGATGAAGGCTCTGGACCTCAAGGGGCAGATCGTCGCCTTCGAGATCACCCTCGACGGCGTACCCCTGCCGAAGTACCGGCCGACGAAAGTGAAGCCGGCCCTGGCGCTCTCCGACTTCCAGCCCGTCTCGCGGGACTTCGCCTTCGTGGTGCCCCGCGACGTGGCGGCGGGCGAGGTGGTGAAGGCGGCGCAGGCGGCCGAGCGCAAGCTCATCGCCGGCATCGACGTGTTCGACATCTACGAGGGCGTCGGCATTCCGGAGGGCTCGAAGTCCGTGGCCATCGCCGTGCGCCTCCAGCCCGTCGAGCGCACCCTGACGGATGCGGAGATCGAGGCGGTGACGGCCAAGATCGTCGCCGAGGTCGGCCGCAAGACCGGCGCGACCCTGCGCGCCTGATCCTGGAACAACGGAGCCCCGCCATGATCGACCCCACCCTCGTCGAGGCCCTCTCGGCGGCCGAGTACCTCCCGGCCGCCGAACTTCGCAAGGCCGTCGCGGCGCCGGACTCCATCGCCGACGAGGTCCTGCGCGTGCTGGCCGGGCCCGTGGACGGCGCCGAAGTGTCGGAGGCCGACGCCAACCTGTTATTCTACGGCCTGCACGTTCTCGCCGCCGCCCGCGACACCCGCGCGTTCGCCCCCCTGGTGCGCCTGCTGCATCAGGACGGCGATACCCTCGACGCCCTCCTGGGCGACGCGGTGACGATCACGCTCGCCCGCATCCTCGTCAGCGTCTTCGACGGGGACGCGGCCCCGCTCCACACGCTCCTCCTCGACAGCACCCTCGACGATTTCGTGCGGAACGAAGCCTTCGCGGCCCTGACCTTCCTGACCCAGACCGGTCGCGTCGACCGGCAGGCGACCCACGACCTCCTCGTGCGCTTCGACGACAAGCGGGTGGCCGTCGAGGGCGATATCGGCTGGGTCGGGTGGGAGGAGACCATCGCGCTGCTGGGGTTTCGCGATCTGGCGCCCCGCTCCGCGGCCGCGCGCAAGGACGGGCGCCTCACCGACGAGTTCAGCGACGCGCCGTGGTTCCGCACCACCCTGCGCCAGGCCGAGGCCAAGCCCGACGACCTCGCCCGCTTCGATCCGCGCCGCTACGGCACCATCGACGATCCCGTCGCAGATCTCGCCTGGACGGCGGAGGATGCGGGCCAGCCCGTGCGCAATCCATTCAAGGATGTCGGGCGCAACGATCCGTGCCCGTGCGGCAGCGGCAAGAAGTTCAAGAAGTGCTGCCTCGACAAGGCGGCGTGACGACTCACGTTGTTCCGCTCAACGGGTTCGCATCGTCCCAGGCGTAGCCGAGGGTTTCGAACCGCATGGAGCGGGCGTCGACCATGAGCAGGCGCCCGACCAGGGGCTCGCCGAAATCCGTCACCGCGCGGATCACCTCCAGAGCCATGAGCGAGCCCATGATGCCGGCAAGTGCGCCCAGGACCCCGGCCTCGGCGCAGGCCGGCACGGAACCGGGCGGCGGCGGACTCGGGAACAGGCAGCGATAGGTCGGGTTCGGACGCCCGTCCGGCCCGGTCTCGTGCGCCCGGATGGTGGTGAGCGAGCCGTCGAACTGGCCCAGCGCCGCCGTCACCAGGGGGCGCCGGGCGTGGAAGCACGCGTCCGAAACGGCGTAGCGCGTGGCGAAATTGTCCGAGCCGTCGGCAACGAGGTCGTAGCGGGCGATGAGATCGCCGGCATTCTCCGCCGTCAACCGAAAGGGATGCGCCGCGAACGCGACGTGCGGGTTGAGCCGGGCGACGGCGTCGGCCGCGCTCTCGACTTTCGGCCGGCCGAGATCCGGCGTGCCGTGGATCACCTGCCGCTGGAGGTTCGACAGGGACACGGTATCGTCGTCGACGACCCCGATGGTGCCGATGCCGGCGGCCGCCAGATACTGGATCAGGGGCGCGCCGAGCCCGCCGGCCCCGACCACGAGGATGCGCGCCGCCTTGAGGCGGGCTTGGCCCGGTCCGCCGACCTCGCGCAGGACGAGGTGGCGGGCGTAGCGTTCGACTTCATCGGATGACAGGGCCATGACCGGGAGATAAACCCCGCGACCCGCCACCGGAAGCCCCGTGATTTGCGCGCTCTGCGGACCGCGCCTATGGCCGTGGAGACCTGATCCCGCCGCGAGCTTGGCCCGTGCCCGATTCCCTCGACCGTTCACCGCTCGGCCTGGCCCAGGCCCTGATCCGCTGCCCGTCCGTGACGCCGGAGGAGGGCGGCGCCCTCGACTGGCTCGGCGGCGTGCTGGAGGGGGCCGGTTTCACGGTCCACCGGCCGCGCTTTTCCGAATCCGGGACGCCCGACATCGACAACCTCTATGCCCGCATCGGCACCGGGACCCCCTACCTGCTGTTTGCCGGCCACACCGACGTGGTGCCGACGGGGGAGGTCGCAGCCTGGCGCCACGGGCCATTCGCCGGGACGGTGGCCGACGGCATCCTCTACGGGCGCGGTGCCGTCGACATGAAGGGCGGCATCGCCTGCATGCTCGCCGCCGCCCTCGACTACCTCGACGCCGTCGGCCCCGCCTTTTCCGGCTCCCTCGGCTTCCTCATCACCGGCGACGAGGAGGGGCCGGCCATCAACGGCACGGTGAAGCTGTTGGACTGGGCGCGGGCACGCGGCGAGCGCTTCGACCATTGCCTGCTCGGCGAGCCGACCAACCCGGAACGCCTCGGCGACATGATCAAGATCGGCCGACGCGGGTCGCTCACGGGCAAGCTCACGGTCCATGGCCGACAGGGGCATGTCGCCTACCCCCACCGGGCGGAGAACCCGATTCCCGGGATGCTGCGCCTCGCGGGCGCGCTGCTGGCCGCGCCGCTCGATGGCGGCACCCGGCACTTCGACGCCTCGAACCTCGAATTCACCACCCTCGACGTCGGCAACCCGGCCACCAACGTCATCCCGGCGGAGGCGCGGGCGACCTTCAACGTCCGCTTCAACGAGGGCTGGACGGCCGAGACGCTTGGCGCCGAAATCCGCGACCGTCTGGAGCGGGCCGCCGGCAACGCCGTGCGCTACAGCCTCGACCTGCAGCCCTCGAACTCCCCCGCCTTCCTCACGGAACCCGACGCCTTCACCGACCTCGTCTCCGCCGCCATCGAGACGGAGACCGGCCGGGTGCCGAAACTCTCGACCACGGGCGGCACCTCGGACGCCCGCTTCATCAAGGACGCCTGCCCGGTCATCGAGTTCGGCCTCGTCGGCGAAACCATGCACCAGACCGACGAGTGTGTGGCCGTGGCCGACCTGAACCGGCTGACCGCGATCTACACGCGGGTGATCGCGGCTTACTTCGACTCGGCAACCCGAGGGCTGTCTCCGTAAGACTCTACTGCCCCCGGGTAATCCACTCCCACCAGCGTCAATCCACACGACGGCGCCAGTGGCCCGCAGCGGCTGCGGTCGCGGCTCGCCAGGATGTCGGCGACGTCGTCGGCCGTGATCTTGCCGGAGCCCGCCAGCACGAGGGTGCCGACCAATCCCCGGACCTGGTGGTGCAGGAACGAGCGTGCGGAGGCCGCCACCACGATTTCCTCGAAATGGCCCATGGGCTGCAGCGCGACGTCGAGCTGCTCCAGGGTGCGGATCGGGCTCTTCGCCTGGCACTCGGCGGCGCGGAAGGCGGTGAAGTCGTGGCAGCCCAGCAACGGGCGGGCGGCCGCCTGCATCAGGCCGACATCGAGGGGCCACGGCACCTGCCAGACCTGTCCGCGGGTCAGGGCCGCCGGGCTGCGCCGGGCGAGGATGCGGTAGCGATAGTGCCGCCGGAAAGCGGAATGGCGGGCGTTGAACGCCGGCGCGACGATCTCGGCACTAAGGATCGAGACCGGGTGCGGGCGCAGATGCGCGTTGACGGCGTCGCGCACCACGTCCGTCCGCCACGCCTTGGCGAGGTCGAGATGCGCGACCTGATGCGTGGCGTGGACCCCCGTATCGGTGCGGCCCGCGCAGGTGAGCCCGGCGGTCTCGCCGGAAAAGCGCGTCACCGCCGTCTCGATGGCACCTTGCACGGAGGGTTGGGCGGTCTGGCGCTGCCAGCCGCAGAAGGGGGTGCCGTCGTACTCGATGACGAGCTTGTAGCGCGGCATCAGGCGTTGAGGAATGCGCCGGGCGCCAAGCGCGCGCCCCGCAGGAACTCCGGCCCGTCGGCCGCACCGCCCTTGCCGGCGCGGCGCAGGGCCGTGAGGCGGACGGCGCCCGTCCCGCAGGCGAGGGTGCAGGCCCCGTCGAGGATGGTGCCGGGGGCGCCTGCGCCGTCCGTCGCGATGGCGCCCAGGACCTTCACGCGCTCGATGCCCTTGCCGAGATCGACTTCGAAGAAGGCACCGGGGAAGGGCGCCAGTCCGTTGATGTGGTTGGCGACTTCGTCGGCCGGACGGGTCCAGTCGATCCGCGCCTCGGCGTTGGTGATCTTGTGCGCGTAGGCGACGCCCTCGCCGGCTTGCGGCGTGAACGTCAGGCCGCCGCGCTCCAGTTCGGCGAGGGCTCGCGCCATCAGGTCGGCGCCGAGCGGCATCAGGGCGTCGTGCAGGGCGCCGGCGCTCATGCCGGGCGCGATCGGCAGGCGCGCCTCCAGGGCCACCGGGCCGGTGTCGAGGCCGGCTTCCATCCGCATCACGCCGACACCGCTTTCCGCGTCGCCCGCCATCACGGCGCGCTGGATCGGAGCGGCGCCGCGCCAGCGCGGTAGCAGGGAGCCGTGCAGGTTGAGGCAGCCGTGACGCGGCAGGTCGAGGATCGCCTGCGGCAGGAGCATCCCATAGGCCACCACCACGGCGACATCGGCCGCGTGCGACCGGAAGGCCGCGACGGCCTCCGGCGTCTTCAAGGTCGCGGGCGTCAGCACCGGCGCGCCGAGGCTCTCGGCCATCACCTGGACGGGTGAGGCCTTCAGGGCCATGCCGCGCCCGGCCTTCGCCGGCGCGCGGGTGTAGACGGCGACGATGGCATGGCCGTCGGCGTGGAGGCGCGCCAGCGTCGGCACGGCAAAATCCGGCGTGCCCATGAACACGACGCGCATCGAAGACTTCCTTGGGATGAGACTACGCGGCGTCGCGCTTGGCCGCCTTGGCGAATTTCTTCACCACCCGGTCGCGCTTCAGCTTCGACAGGTGGTCGATGAACAGCACGCCGTCGAGATGATCGATCTCGTGCTGGATGCAGGTGGCGAGCAGCCCGTCGGCCTCGATCTCCTGGGTCTTACCCTCGAGATCGCGAAACCGCACGCGAACCCGGTCGGGCCGCTCGACCTCGCCGTAATATTCCGGGATCGACAGGCAGCCCTCGTCGTAGACCCGCTTCTCGTCCGAGCCCCAGACGATCTCGGGGTCGAGGAAGATCTGCGGCCGGCGGTCGTCCTCGTCCTTCGAGGTGTCGATGGTGACGACGCGCTTCGCCACCCCGATCTGGATCGCCGCGAGGCCGACGCCGGGGGCGTCGTACATGGTCTCCAGCATGTCGGCGACGAGGGTGCGGATCGCGTCCGTCACGGGGCCGACGGGCTCGGAGACCTTGCGCAGGATCGGGTCGGGCAGGATGACGAGGGGACGAATGGTCATGGGATACGGACTTGGGCTGTCGGGCGCGGCGGCGCCCCGATCCATCGCAGATAAGGTTGTGCCGATGAGCGGTCAAATGACCGGTCCGGCCGACCGGGGTCAGAACGGCGTGCGGCTGCGGATGGCGGCCGTGAGCGTGCCTTCGTCGAGATAGTCGAGTTCGCCGCCCACCGGCACGCCATGGGCGAGGCGGGTGATCTTCAACCCGAGGCTTTTCAGCGATTCGGTGACGTAATGCGCCGTGGTCTGGCCATCGACGGTGGCGTTGAGCGCCAGGATGATCTCGCGCATGGCCGGGTCGGCGGCCCGGGCCACGAGGCTGTCGAGGTTGAGGTGCTCGGGGCGCACGCCATCGAGCGCCGAGAGCACGCCGCCCAGCACGTGGTAGCGGGCGCTCACCGCGCCCGAGCGCTCCAGGGCCCAGAGGTCGGACACGTCCTCCACGACCACGAGGGTCGACGGATCGCGGCCCTCGTCGCGGCAGATGGTGCAGGGCTCGGCGGTATCGACGTTGCCGCAGGCGCTGCAAACGACGATGCGCTCGGAGGCCACCCGCATGGCGTCGGCCAGGGGGGCGAGCAGGGTCTCGCGCTTCTTGATCAGCTGCAGCGCCGCCCGGCGGGCCGAACGGGGGCCGAGGCCCGGCATGCGGGCGAGGAGCTGGATCAGGCGCTCGATCTCGGGACCGGCGACGGCTTGGGGCATGGACGGTCCGTCTGGGCTCGTGCGGCCGGCTCGAGGCCGCCGCGGGGTTCGTGCCGGATAGCGGGTGAAGCGTCCCCGGCGAAAGCGGCGATCACCGTTACATAGGGTCGCCCGCCTCCGGTTTCGCCCCCGCGCACCCGCAGCGGGGTGGGAGGGCCAAACCTCAAATTTCTTTTTCCATTGTCGCAAACGTGATTTGTCGGCAAGATTTGAGCAACCGAGCACAATCGGTGCTCGTGGGCGGTGCCTCATGGGACGGCGAACCTGCGCGCGGCGGACCTGAACGACCGCGCGGACGTCCCAGACAACGAGTTCGGCCCGGCGGAGCGATCAGGTGCCCGAGGAGGAACGCGCATGACCAATATCGGACTTTTCAACTCGGGCCACGGCGCCGAAGCCATCGGCTTTCGCCAGTTGAAGGCGGTGCACTGGAATCTCGAGGCCCCGCGGCTCTACGAGGAAGCCCTGCGCCGGAGTGAGGCCGAACTCGCGCGGGGCGGCGCCCTGGTGGCGACCACCGGCAGCCATACCGGGCGTTCGCCCAAGGACAAGTTCGTAGTGCGGGACGCCGACACCGAAGACCAAGTCTGGTGGGAGAACAACGGGGCGATCACGGCCGAGCAGTTCGAGACCCTGTTCCAGGATTTTCTCGGCCATGCCGAGTGCCGCGAGCTGTTCGCCCAGGACCTCCACGGCGGCGCCGATCCGTGCCACCGGGTGAAGGCCCGGGTGTTCACGGAACTCGCCTGGCATTCGCTGTTCATCCGCAACCTGCTGATCCGGCCCGAGCGCGAGACCCTGTCCGATTTCGTGCCGGAGCTGACGATCATCGACCTGCCGAGCTTCGAGGCCGAGCCGCACCGCCACGGCTGCCGCTCGAAGACGGTCATCGCCATCGATTTTTCCCGCCGCATCGTCCTCATCGGCGGGTCGGCCTATGCCGGTGAGATGAAGAAGTCGGTCTTCACCTACCTCAACTACCGCCTGCCCAAGGTCGGCGTGATGCCGATGCACTGCTCGGCCAACGCCGCCCTCGACGAGGCCGGCCAGTCGGCCCTGTTCTTCGGCCTGTCGGGCACGGGCAAGACCACCCTCTCTAACGACTCCTCGCGCATGCTGCTCGGTGACGACGAGCACGGCTGGAGCCCGGACGGGATCTTCAACTTCGAGGGTGGCTGCTACGCCAAGACCATCCGCCTCTCGCGCAACGCCGAACCGGAGATCTACGCCACCACCGAGCGCTTCGGCACGGTGATGGAGAACGTGGTCATCGACCCCGAGACCCGGGTGCCGGATTTCGACGACGCCTCGCGCACGGAGAACACCCGCTGCGCCTATCCCCTCGACTTCATCGCCAACGCGAGCAGCACGGGGCGGGCGGCGCACCCGAAGACCATCGTCATGCTCACCTGCGACGCTTTCGGGGTGATGCCGCCCATCGCCCGGCTCACGGGGGCGGAAGCGATGTACCATTTCCTGTCGGGCTACACCGCCAAGGTGGCCGGCACGGAGCGCGGCCTGACGGCGCCCGAGGCGACGTTCTCCACCTGTTTCGGGGCACCGTTCATGCCCCGGCACCCGAGCGTCTACGGCAACCTCCTGCGCGACCTCATCGCGAAGCACGAGGTCGATTGCTGGCTCGTCAACACCGGCTGGACCGGGGGCGGCGTCGGCACCGGACGGCGCATGCCGATCCGCGTCACCCGCCGCCTGCTCACGGCGGCTTTGGACGGCTCCTTGTCCGAGGTCGAGTTCCGGCGCGATCCGTATTTCGGCTTCCAGGTGCCGGTCTCGGTACCGGGCGTGGAGCCGCACGTCCTCTCGCCGGTTCAGACCTGGGCCAACAAGGCGGCCTTCGCCGAGACGGCGACGCGCCTCGTCGCCATGTTCCAGGAGAACTTCAAGCGCTTCGCCGCGCACGTCGACGCCGACGTGCGTGCGGCCGAGCCGTCCGCGCAGGCCATCGCGGCCTGATCTTTTGTCAGGGGAGGCGGCCTCCTGGCCGCCTCTTACGCGCGAATCCTAAAAAAGCTTCAGGCCGGGCGGCAGGGGCAGGCCCTTGGTCAGTTCGCCCATCCGCTCGGCGGCGACCTGCTCGGCCTTGCCGCGGGCATCGTTCATGGCGGCGACGATGAGGTCTTCCAGAATCTCGCGCTCGTCCGGGTTCATCATGGCGGGATCGAGCTGCACGCCCTTCACCTGCCCCTTGGCCGTCATCGTCACCCACACGGCCCCGCCGCCGGAGGCGCCCGAGACCTCGACGGTGTCGAGTTCGCCCTGCAGGGCGGCCATCTTCTCCTGCATGGCCTGGGCCTGCTTCATCATGCCCATGAGGTCGCGCATCGTTGGGATTCCTTGGCTGGAGGGCTGTCTCTGCCTGATCTGGGGACGGGTCGATGGCGGCGCTATGCCTCGCCGTCGGTCTCGTCGGTCTCGGCCTCGCCCGTGGGCGGCGCGTCCGCCGTGACCTCGGGCGCACGGTCGCGCACATCGACGATCTGGGCGCCGGGGAAGCCGGCCATCACCGCGCGCACGAGGGGGTGGGCGGCGGCGTTCTGGTGCCGGGTTTCCGTGGCGGCGCGCGCCGTGGCGTCGAGGGTCGGTTCGCCGGTCTCCTTCGACAGGGCGACGATCCAGCGCCGGCCCGTCCAGGCATCGAGGGCCCTGGCCAGATCGTTGGCGATGGTCTGGCGGCCTCCCTCCGCCAGGCGGAACTCGATGCGGCCCTCCTCGAAGCGCACGAGATGGACCTCGCGCTCCAGGGCCATCTTCAGGCCGATGTCGCGCTTGGTGTCGGCGAGGGCGACGACATCGGAGAAGCGCGTGAGGCGCGGCCCCTCGGGCTCCGGCGCCACCGCCGGGGCGATGGACGCCGCCGGGGACGGCGCGACCATGGTCAGGGCGGGACGGGTGCCACCGCCGCCCGCCGCCAGGGCGAGGGCCGGGCGCGGCGGCGCCTCGGACGAGAAGGTCGGGATCGGCGGCAGGGCCGGGCGCCCCTGCGCCGTCACCGGCGTGGCACCGGATGGCGCGTCCGTCGGGGCGCGGGCGGGCGCCGCCAGGGCCTCGCCGCGCATCTGTCGCAGGGCCTCGTCGGGGGTCGGCAGGTCCGCCGCATAGGCGAGGCGCACCAGCGCCATCTCGGCGGCGGCCAGGGGCCGCGTCGCCGTCTGGACCTCGGGAATCGCCTTCAGCAGGATCTGCCACGCCCGCGACAGCACCCGCACGGAAAGTTTTCGCGAGAAATCACCGCCGCGCGAACGCTCGGCTTCGCTCAGGGTCGGGTCGGCGGCGGCCTCCTCCGGCACCAGCTTCAGGCGGGTGACGAGGTGGGTGAAGCTCGCGAGATCGGACAGGATCACGGCCGGGTCGGCGCCGGCTTCGTACTGGCCACGCACCTCGGCAAAGCTCGCCGGGATGTCGCCGCGCATCACCGCCTCGAACAGGTCGACGATCCGGCCCCGGTCGGCGAGGCCGAGCATGTCGCGCACGCCCTGGGCGCTGACGTGTCCGGCCCCGTGCGCGATGGCCTGATCGAGGAGGGAGAGGGCGTCGCGCACTGAGCCTTCCGCCGCCCGCGTGATGGCGGAGAGCGCCTCGAAATCGGCCTCGACGCTCTCGGCCGCACAGATCCTGGCGAGGTGCGAGACCAGGGTGTCGGCCTCGACGCGGCGCAGGTCGAACCGCTGGCAGCGCGACAGGATCGTCACCGGGACTTTTCGGATTTCCGTCGTCGCGAACACGAACTTGGCGTGGGGCGGGGGCTCCTCGAGGGTCTTCAGGAAGGCGTTGAACGCCTTCTCTGAGAGCATGTGAACCTCGTCGACGATGTAGACCTTGTAGCGCGCCGAGACCGGCGAATAGCGGATGCCGTCGATGATCCCGCGCACGTCGTCGATGCCCGTATGCGAGGCGGCATCCATCTCCAGCACGTCCATGTGCCGGGATTCCATGATCGCCTGGCAGTGGCGGCCGAGCTCCGGCATGGCGATGGTGGGACCGGTATCGGGGTGCCCGTCGCGGACGTAGTTGAGGCCGCGCGCCAGGATGCGGGCCGTGGTGGTCTTGCCGACGCCGCGCACGCCCGTCAGCATCCAGGCTTGCGGGATGCGGTTGGCCGCGAACGCGTTGGCCAGGGTGCGCACCATGGCGCCCTGGCCGATGAGGTCGTCGAAATTCTGGGGGCGGTACTTGCGGGCGAGCACCCGGTAGGGCGTCGCGGCCGCTTGCGGCTCGGGAAAACCCGGGAGGCCGGGGGCGTCGCTCGGAGTGCCGGAGGTCGCGTCCATGCCGCCTTGCGTGGGTTGGCACCGCCCTGGTCGGAGGGATGCCGCCACGCGGGCTACAGATCGAAGGTGGGAGGCTGGACGAAGACCCGCTCGGTCTCGTTAGGGCTGCTTCCTTCCGGACCTGACCCGGTTGGCGAGTGAAACGTCCCTCGCCAACCTCCCGTGCGCTATATGGCCGGGGCCGGCGGCGGATGCAAGCGGCCGGATCGAAGCAACCGCGAGGGAGAGCGAAGGATGGTTTCGTCCCACACACGATGGGCTCGTGCGGGCCGGGTTCGCGCGGCCATGGCCGTCCCGGCCTGCCTTTTCGCGATGTCGGCGGCCTTCGCCACCCCGGCATCGGCGCCGTCCTGGGCCGGCACCTACACCTTCGCGCACGATGCGGGCCGGACCACGGGAGGCTCGGCCATCGTCGTCGTCTACCGCCTCGATATCGTGCCGGGTCGGGGAAACCGCGACTGCCTGCTGCGGATCGAGGGGTTCCAAACGAATGAAACCATCGTGTGCAAGCTTCGGGGTGACGCGCGGTCGGTTTCGGTGGATTTTCACACCTACGGCGACGGGCGGATCGTCAACGCCTACGGAACGAAGCTGTATGAGATCGGGGCGCCGCTCTTCAGCCTGGAGCGGAGCGGCGCCCTCTTGACCCGGTGGCAGGCGCTGGCCCCGGAGGGCGTCGGCGCGGGCACATCGGCCGTCGCGTTCCAGCGGCAGCGGTGATCCCAATGCGGAAAACCGCTGCCGATCGTCCTACTCGGCCTTGCGCTTGACGATGGCGAAGGTCTTGGGATCGAGCTTCAGGTCGAACTGCTTGCCGTTGGCGTCGATGGCGTCGTCCACCTCGATCTCGTCGTCCTCGACCTCGACCTTCTTCCACTTGGTGAAGCCGGCTTCCTTCAGCACGGCGTCGATCCGCGTCAGCTCCGCGGCGGTGGGCTCGCGGTCGGCGAAGGCGGAGCCGGTGAAGGCAAGGCCGAGGGCGAGGGCGGCGAAGCCGGTGGTCCTGAACGACATGGGGAACTCCTTCGAAATCGTTGGGGTGCGGTGCGAACGACGCGCCGTACGATTCTGTTCCCAATTCATCGGGCGTCCTTCACCCGCCGAGGTTGTCTCCCGTCCAGCTGCCGCCTAGGCTTGCACGCGGCAAGACATCCCGAGGGCGAAGAATCATGGTCACCCGCGTCGCCACCGTCGCCTTCGAGGGAATCGAGGCACGGGCCGTCGATGTCCAGGTGCAGATCGCGCCCGGCCTCGTGGCCTTCACGGTGGTGGGTCTCGCCGACAAGGCCGTGGGGGAATCGCGCGAACGGGTGCGCTCGGCCCTCATCGCCTCGGGGCTGGCCCTGCCGGCCAAGCGCATCACCGTGAACCTCGCCCTGGCCGACCTGCCCAAGGAAGGCTCGCATTACGACCTGCCCATCGCCCTCGCCGTCATGGCGGCCATCGGCGCCCTGCCGGCCGATGCCCTGGCCGGCTACTGCGTACTGGGGGAACTCGCCCTCGACGGCACCATCACGGCGGTGTCCGGCGTGCTGCCCGCCGCCATGGCGGCCAACGCACGCGGCCTCGGCCTGATCTGCCCGGCCGCCACCGGCCCCGAGGCGGCGTGGGCGGCGGGCGACATGGACGTGCTGGCGCCGCGCTCGCTGATCCAGCTCGCCAATCACTTCAAGGGCACCCAGGTCATGGCCCGGCCCGAACCCGCCATCGCCGCATCTGGCGGCCCCCTGCCGGATCTGCGCGACATCAAGGGCCAGGAAGGCGCCAAGCGCGCCCTGGAGATCGCCGCCAGCGGGGGACACAATCTGATCTTCAACGGCCCGCCCGGGGCCGGCAAGTCGATGCTGGCCGCGCGCCTGCCGTCGATCCTGCCGCCGCTGTCCCCGCGCGAACTCCTCGAAGTCTCGATGATCCAGTCGGTGGCCGGGGTCCTGAAGGACGGGGCCCTGTCGAACCGCCGGCCGTTCCGGCAGCCGCATCATTCCGCCTCCATGGCCGCCCTGGTGGGTGGCGGCCTCAACGCCCGGCCGGGCGAGGCGTCCCTCGCCCATGGGGGGGTGCTGTTCCTCGACGAGCTGCCGGAATTCACGCCGCAGGTGCTCGACTCCCTGCGCCAGCCCATGGAGACCGGGGAGATCATGATCGCCCGTGCCAATCACCGGGTGACGTACCCGGCCCGGTTCCAGCTCGTGGCGGCCATGAACCCGTGCCGGTGCGGCCAGGCCCTCGAGCCCGGCTATGCCTGCCGCAAGGGTCCGAACGAGCGCTGCGTCGCCCAGTACGGCGCGCGCATCTCCGGCCCGCTCCTCGACCGCATCGACCTGCGCATCGAGGTCGGGGCCGTCACCGCCGCCGACCTCATCCTGCCGCCCCCGGCGGAGGGCTCGGCCGAGACGGCGGCCCGGGTCGCCGCCGCCCGCGCCCTGCAGACGGCGCGCTACACGGCCGGCGATCTCGCCGCCGGCATCACCAACGCCACCTGTCCGGCGACGGTGATCGAGACGGTGGCCGCGCCCGACGCGGAGGGCGCGGCCCTGATCCGGAGTGCCGCCGAATCCATGCGCCTCTCGGCACGGGGCTTCCACCGCACCCTGCGGGTGGCGCGGACCCTCGCCGACCTCGACGGCGAGGCGACGGTGCGGCGGGTTCATCTCGCCGAGGCCCTGTCCTATCGCGGACGGGCCGAGCGGCCGGTGGCGGCCTGACTCAGCGCCCGTAGATGTCCTCGACGCGGATGATGTCGTCCTCGCCGGTGTAGGAGCCGACCTGCACCTCGATGAGTTCGAGGGCGATCTTGCCCGGGTTGGTGAGGCGGTGCATCGAGCTGATGGGCAGGTAGACCGCCTCGTTCTCGTGGACGAGCACCACCCGTTCGTCGACGGTGACCTCGGCGGTGCCGCGCACCACCACCCAGTGCTCCGCCCGGTGGTAGTGCTTCTGGAGCGAGAGCCGG
>NZ_VRUZ01000140.1:0-7609 GCF_008039485.1 Methylobacterium sp. WL69
AGCGCCAGACCCTGATGGATCGCCGCTTGCGCCACCACGCGCAGGCCGCCTAACCTCTCACCCCAGATGGACCAGAGCCTCCGCTCCTGAACACCGCTGAATGTCCCAAATCATCTGACGACGGACAGCTGCAGCACCTGCGCCTCACCGAGCATCGTCGGACGGGGCGGGGGAAAAATGACGACCCGCCTTCCTGGTCCACCGCCGTCACCCAGCCTGCCCGCCGTGCGGCAGGCCATCATCGGTCGGCTGTTCGCCAACCTTGTCCCGCCCGTCCTGTGCCCCCACTGCCGAAGGCGCTTCAGGCTGACCTCTGATATCAAAGTACCCAGGTAGTGCTAGAGGCTGTTACGAACCACCCGGCAGATGAGCGGCCTGTTCGAGCATGAGGCAGACGAAGGCGACAATGTGGAGATCTGCGAGGGTGTTGGGATAGCGCTCGTCATCCTTGACGAGGCAGCGGAAGCGCGTGGCCCAGGCGAAGGCGCGTTCCACGACCCAGCGTCGCGGCAGCAGGACGAAGCCGCGCTTGGCCTCCGGGCGTTTGACGACCTCCAGTTCGATGCCGTGCGCGCGGGCGGCCTTGGCCGGCTTCTCACCGGTGTAGCCCCGGTCGGCAGAGGCCAGATCGACGCTGTCCCTGGTGGCGGCCTGCACGGCCTCGGCCAGCCGCTCGACCCGGGGCGCGATCGTCGGCATCGGCGGGTGTGACGTGCCGGGCCCGGAGGTGGCCCACAGTGTCGACGGCCCAATGGACCTTCGAGCCCTTCTTGCGCTTGCCCCCATCGCAGCCGGCCCGCTCGCCGCTCTCGGGCGTCGCGCGCAGGGTCCGACTGTCGCGGATGGCCGCACTCGGCTCCGGGCTGCGGCCGGAGGCCAGGCGCAGGAGCGCCCGCAGATCGTCGGCCAGTTGCTCGAAGCAGCCCGCCGCCAACCAGCGCCGGGCCTGCTGGTAGACGGCCTCCCAGGGCGGGAGGTCGTTGGGCATCCACCGCCACGGCGCGCCCGTCTTCACCACGTAGCGCAGCCCGTTGAACACCTCGCGGAGCGAATGCCCACGCTGCCCCGCATCCTCGCGCAACAGCGTCAGGTCGGGAGCGACCAGCGCCCATTCCTCATCGGAAACGTCGGACGGGTAGGCGGCGCGTGAAGAGGTCATGCCCCTTCATCTGGATTCCTCGCCGCACAGGTCCATAACAGCCTCTGATGTTTGATCCCAGGGTTTGATGGTGCATTCTTCACGTCGGAGTTGAGGAACGCGCTATGGGCCAGGTTCTTCACGGCAGCGCCACGACGACTGAGGCGGTCCGTCGAGCGATCCAGCATAGTCAAGCGAGCCTGAGGGCGCTCTCGAAGCGCTATGGGATCAAGCAAAAGACGGTCGCCAAGTGGCGGCAGCGGACCTCGGTCGCCGACCAGCGCACGGGGCCGAAGGATCCGCGTTCGATGGTGCTGTCACCGGAGGACGAAGCTGTCGTCGTCGCCTTTCGCCGTCATACGCTCCTGCGCTCCTGCCGCTGGACCATTGCCTCTACGCGCTGCAGGCCACCATCCCGCATCTGACCCGCTCGTCCCTGCACCGCTGCCTGCAGCGCCACGGCATCAGCCGATTGCCCGAGGTCGACGGTGACAAACCCAAGCGGTTGCGCTTCAAGGCCCTGCCCGCTCGGCTACTTTCACATCGATCTGGTGGAGGTTCACACGGCCGAAGGGCGGCTCTACCTGCTCGTTGCCATCGACCGCACGACCAAGTTTGCCTTTGTGGAACTTCATGGACGAGCCACGCGGAGGGTGGCAGGCGACTTCCTCCGCCATCTCATCGAGGCCGTGCCCTACCGGGTGCACACGGTGCTCACCGACAACGGCACCCACTTCACCACGCCCGGCAACGTCGCCTCGGCCGCTTCCATCATCGAGGAGGCGATTGCAGCCGGCGAGACATTCCGAGCTCACAGCTTCGAGCTTGCCTGCGCCCGCAACGATATCGACCATTGCCTGACCAAGCCGCGCCACCCCTGGACCAACGGTCAGGTCGAGCGGATGAACCGCACGAACAAGGACGCGACGGTCAAACGCTATCACTACGATAGCCACGCGCAGCTCTGCGCTTACCTGGCCGACTTCGTCAGCGCCTACAACTTCGCACGCCCCCTGAAGACCCTGCGGGGTCTCACCCCCTACGAGGCCATCTGCAAGGCATGGTCCGCCGAGCCCAGCCGCTTCACCTCAAACCCGCTCCACCAAATGCCGGGACCAAACATGAATGTCGTCCCGGGTTCGGGGGGGATGGCTTGCCAGGGGTATGGTTTGCGCTAAACTGAGCCGCCGACAAATCAGGCGGATTTTTCTCGAGACCGTGACGATCGATGTACGCCCACCAGACCAAGTTGGCCTCCGAGGAGGTCCAGGAACTCCGGCGTGAGGGCGGGCGCTACATTCGCGAGCTGCGCGAGGCCGCCGGCCTGTCCCAGCGCCAGCTCGCCGCCCTGATCCAGGTGGAGTTCTACACCTTCGTCTCCCAGATCGAGACCGGCCGCGGCCGCATCCCGCCGGACAGCTACCGGATCTGGGCCGAGGCCCTCGGGGTCGACGTCAAGGACTTCGTCCGCAGCCTGATGCGGTTCTACGATCCGGTCACCTACGGCATCCTGTTCGTCGAGGCCGACGCAGCGATCCCCGCCAACGCGGCCTGAGCCGCGGCCGTAGACCCTCGGTCCTACACCTTCACACGACGCGACGGGCCGATTTCGGCCGCATGCTATGGGGCCGGTTCCGGATCACGCATCCGGTTCGCGGCTAGGGACGGGCGATGACGATTCTCGTGGGTGGCGCCAGCACGACAAGCCCGTTTCGCGCGGTGGCCTTCATCACGGCGACGTTCGCCGACGGCTACACCCAGACGGCCTCCGGTGCCGTCGTCGGCGTGAACGACGTCCTCACGGCGTCGCACGTGGTGTGGAACGCCGCCCGGGGGACGGCCACGAAGGTCACCGTGGCGCCGGGCTACGACAACGGCGCGAGCCCGTTCGGGACCTACGAGGCCAAGCTGCTCAACTACTACCTGTGGGACGCCAACCGCGACGGCCTGGTGTCGACCACGGAGGCCGACGAGGATGTGGCCATCCTCGGGTTCACGGAGCGCCTGAGCGACAGGACCGGGTCGTTCGGCCTGGACCCCGCCTACGCGAGCGGCGACGTCCACGTCACCGGCTATCCCGGCAAGTACAGGGGCACCAAGGGGATCCAGCTCACCGACGACACCGGCAGCGGCTACGAGCGGGACGGCGTCTTCCACTTCAACGCCGATGTCGAGGCCAATCCGGGCAACAGCGGCGGGCCGGTCTGGTATCAGGGCGCTTCCGGCCCCACCCTCGTCGGCGTCGTCTCGACGGCGATCTTCGCGGCCGACGTCTCCGGCCATTGGGGGCAGCTCCAGACCTGGATGTCCGCCAACGATTATCTCATGCCGGCGGCGGCCCCGATCGTGCCGGACTACATCCTGAAGGTCGCGCGCCTCTACGAGGCGGGCCTCGATCGCACCTTCGACCGCGGCGGCCTGAACTATTGGATCGACCAGCACAAGGGTGGGATGTCGTTCACCGAGATGGCGCGCCAGTTCCTCGATAGTCCGGAGTTCACGATCCGCTTCGGCGACGACGACGTCATGGCGAACGGAACCTTCGTGACACGGATGTACCTCAATGCCCTCGACCGCGCGCCGGAGGCGGCCGGCTACGAGTACTGGACCGGCACGATGAACGCCGGCATGAGCCGCGAACAGGTCCTGATCCATTTCTCCGAGAGCCCGGAGAACCTCAACCAGTCCGCCTACCTGAACAAGCTGCGCGAGATCTCGTCCGGCACTTGGGACATCTGAGCGGCGCGCCGCTCGCCGCTGCACCCGGTGGGATCCCGCACCGAGGCGAAGGTCAACCGCATTCACCAATGTCTGACCAGCGTGCCGCCGAGCTCCGAAGGTCCGCAGGGATAGACGCCCGAACCATCGTCCCGGATGCCGAAGCCAGAACGATGGATTGAATCACTCTTCGCACGCCGGCTTCTCCGAAAGCCCACGCGCGCCGTTTGGGCCGATGCCCTAAAGTCAGGCGCCCGGGTTCGAACGTCACGATGAGATCGTTGACGCATCCGTACTTCATCAGGTTATCGTGCTGATGTCGGTTCGCCCGAACCGTTCGAGCGTACCGCCTTTTCGAACGATGAAGGTCTCGGGAAAGGAGTCGAGGATCCAGTTGAGGAAATCGAGCGGGTGGGAGCGTGACTGGTGGAGCAGACACCAAGAGTTGAATTCGAGGTGGACCGGCGCATTGCTGCGCCAGATCTGGTCCGCGGCCTGCTTCAGAATGACCGGCTCGAACCCTTCGCAATCGACCTTGATGAAGTCTGGGAGCCGGTCGTCGCAGCGCTTGAGCAGCATCTCGGGTGTAATCATGGTCACCGACGCGTGATGCGAGTCGTTCGGGACGCGTGACATCCGGCCCGTCGACGCCGATCACATCAGGCCGCGTGACCGGCCGCCTGCCCCGGCGCGTGCACCCTTTACGGCTTCGAGGTCGCGACGCATGCCTCCGGTCCGGTTCGCGATCAGGCCGCGAACAGGCGCTCCTGCATCCAGCGTGCTCGGGCCGGAACCTCACCGGGTCCAGGTGCGGGGGTGGTCGACGGCGCAGCACTGGTGGGTGCCGCGGGCGCATCGGACGGGTGAGCGGGTGCGTGCGTCGCCTCGGGGGCCGGCTCAGGGGGCAGCGCGCGCACCATCGGGCGCGCCCGGACCGCATTCCGGACCGCCGATCCCTGGAGGGGATGGGTGAGGCGCAGCAGCGGGCTCCCGACCAGGGTGGCATGGGCCATGCGAAAGCGTTCACGGTCCAGGGACAACCAGCTGATCTTGTCGTCCTGGAATGCGAGTCGGCGCGCCCGGCGCTCGGCGAGGGCTTCGAGCGCCGCGATACGCGCATCCCGAAGCCCATTTTCCCCCTCGAGGAAGCGGGTGTGGGCTTCGCTGCGCCCGAGCGCCTCCCCGAGCTCGTCGATCCGGGACTGGAGCCCCTGCTGATGGGCGGTCGTGTCCCGCTCCCGGACTTCCGCTGCGTCGAGCGCCGCGGCGACGCGGCCGATCTCGGCCTGAAGCGCTTCCGCCCGGGCGGCGGCCTCTTCGATGAGGTTGAGATGATGTGCGATCGTCTCCCGCTCGCGGACCGCGCCGTCCGTAAGGAGCTGGGCGAGGCGTTCGATCTCGCTCTGTTGGGCCTGGGCCCGGGCGGCGGCCTCTTCGACGAGGCCGACATGGTGAGCGACGACCTCCTCCTTCTCGGTGAGCATCGCGGAGAGCACCTGAACCTGGCTCGCGTGCGCGTCGAGCGCCGCCTGTCGGCGCGCGCAATCCGCGTCCATCTCGCCGATGATCTTCAGGTGGTGGGCGAGGTTCTCGGACCAACGCGTTTCGGCGCGCTCATCGGCCCGCACCTCGCTGGCGCGCACGAAGCGGTCGAAGTGGTTGGGGGGCAGGGCGAAGTGCGGGGCGAGGTCGGCGTGCTCGTCGGCGAGGTAGAAGCGGTTGAGTCCGTCGGCGTAGACGAAGCGGTAGCCGCGCTCGGTCAGGAGCGGCTCCCAGTGCGCATAGTACGGTTCGGGCGAGTTCGGGTGCGTCGCTTCGAGGAGGACGATCCACGGGCGGACCGCCTCGAAGCAGGTCCCGCGCAGGACGAGGTCTTCGGCGCCCTCGACGTCGATCTTGAGGAAGTGCACCGTCGTGATTCCGTAGGCTGCGCAGGCGGCGTCGAGCGTCGTCATCGGTACGGTGTGGGGGGTGCGCGCCTCCGAGGTGGCCGCGCTCACCGCCTCGACGATCGTCGAGAGGCCGGTGCCGTCCGCCTCGTAGAAGGTTACGGACCCGGGATGGTCGCCGACGGCGCAGCGCAGGTTCAGGTCGCGCGGACGGACCGCCTCGAGGCGGGCGTGGTACTGCTCGGACGGCTCGAAGTTGAGTCCGTGCCAGCCGCGGTCGTAGAAATGCTTGGTGACCGAGTCCTCGTCCGGATCCTGCGCCCCGACGTCGATGTAGAAGCCGTTCTCGACCGCGCCGAGCGCGCGGGCGAGCATCACGTCCTCGTAGTTCTGGGCGTAGGAAATGAACACCATCGGGCGCGGATCCTTGCGGTCGATCAGGGCTGATGCGGGACCGCACGCACGACGTCCATTAGCTGACGCGCGCTCTCGGCCCAGGTGAGCGGTCGGATGCCCGCCTGATCCGGCGTCTCGCCCCGGGCATGGGCCGCGAGCCAGGCCTCGATCGCGTCGGCGAGGGAACGCCCGTCGAAGCCGCCGAAATAGGTGGCGTGTGCGCCACCGATCTCGCGGAAGACGGGCAGATTGCGCGCCAGGATCGGCAGGCCGACATGGGCCGCCTCGACGAGCGGCAGGCCGAACCCCTCGCCTTCCGAGGGGAGGAGCGCGGCTGTGCCAGCCCGGTAAACCTGGGCCAGCACCGCGTCGTCGACCGCTTCGAACCATCGCAGACGCCGGCCGAGCTCGGGATGGGTCGTGATCCGTTCGATCAGCGGATCGACGAGCCAGCCGCGCTTGCCCACGATGGCGAACACCGCCGGGTTCCCCTTCGCCCAGAGAAGCTCGGCGGCGTCGAGGAGCTGGGCGTGGCCCTTGCGCGGCTCAAGCGTGCCGACCGTGACGAAGACGGGCGTATCCGGTTCGAACAAGGCAGGCATCTCGGCAGCCAGTTCCGGATCCACGTCCGCGGCCGACTGCGCCGCGTCGAGGTCGGCACCGAGATGAAAGGCGCCCAGGCGTGGGGTCCGTCCCTGCAGGAAGCGGCGCTCGACCATCACCTGCGCCAGATCGTCGGCGACCGCCTGCGAGATGCAGGCGATCCCATCGGAGATTTCGGCGAGCCCGTGCATCCATCGGGTGTAGACGCGCAGCATGCCCATCCCGAACCAGTCCGGGCGGTGGAGCGGCAGCGTGTCGTAGAGAACATTGATGATGCGCACGCCGCGCAAGTGTTGGCGCCGCAGCACGGCGAGCGCTTCGGCGGGAATTGAGACATCGAAATCGAGGGCCAGAAACGTGTCGCTCGGCTGGAATTCGAGGAGCGGATCGTCACCCAGCTCCGCCCGGTCGAGGAAGCGTGCCGTGAACGCGCGGGCGTAGCGATACGTGGCCTGTTCCCGCCGGACCGCCACGACCTCGAACCCGGCGGGCTCCTGAAGCAGCGCGCCGAAGATGTTGCGCACCACCCGTTGAATGCCCGAGCGCGCGTCGCACTGGGCGAGTTCCGTGACGTCGACGAGCAGGCGCGGGCGGGCGCAGGCGGGCGCGTGGTTGTCGGCGAGCGCCCGGGCAAACGCATCGCGCTCCGGGCCCGGCAGGTCGCCCGCGTGCGCCAGGGTCGTGAGCCGTGCGAGGGGGCGAATCGCTTGCAGGAGGGGGTGGTAGCCGCCAACGCGCGCGAGGGCGGAGGACAGGCTCGCGTAGCGCTCCGGGTCCGGCGCATGGGCGCGGGTGCGCGGCCAGCTCGACCAGGTCAGCTGCCAGGAGGCGGGGGTGTCGGAGGCGGTCTGGAGGGGATCGGATG
>NZ_VRUZ01000141.1:0-7530 GCF_008039485.1 Methylobacterium sp. WL69
CGCCGGCAAGCCGCCCGGACCCAAGATCATGGCCCGCGGATGGCAAACCCTCTCAGCCATGCTCGCCGGCGCACTCATCCACGACCGAGAATCACTTCCGTCCAGGCCGTAGCCTTCCAGGAGAGGGTTGGGGTGAGGTGTGGGACATCTCCGGAGAGTTCGCACACCTCACCCTGTCCCTCTCCTTCCAGGAGAGGGGACCCGCGCTGCCCGCGCGATGTGTGAAGACGCCCCCTGAAGGAGACGGTGCCCCCCTACGCCGCCGCCGTCGCGTCGCTGCCGGCCCGCTCGCGGGCCATCTTCGTCACGCCGACCCCGTCGACCTTGCCGGTGCCGAGCATCGGCACCTTGGCCACCACCACCTCGGCGGGAATCGCGAGTTCCGTGGCGCCCCGGCCCTTGGCGAAGGCGAGGTAGGCGGCCCGCGTGGCGTCCGCCCGCTCGGTGAACAGGATCAGGCGCTCGCCCTTGCGGGCGTCGGGCACGGCGGCCACCGCGCTCGGGGCGTCGGGCCAGAGTTCGGCGGCGAGGGACTCGACGGCGGCCAGCGACACCATCTCGCCGGCGATCTTGGCGAAGCGCTTGGCCCGGCCCTTGATGGTGACGAAGCCCAGGGCGTCGATGGCGACGATGTCGCCGGTGTCGTGCCAGCCATTCTCGGGGGGCTGGAGTTTTCCAGGGTCCTCCGCCCGCAGGTAGCCGAGCATGACGTTCGGCCCCTTCACCGACAGGCGTCCGCCCCCGTCGATGCCGGGAACCGGCTCCAGGCGATGCTGGATGCCCGGCAGCAGGCGGCCGACGGAGCCGAACAGGTTGAACATCGGCGTGTTGAGGGCCACCACCGGCCCGCATTCCGTGACGCCGTAGCCCTCCAGGATGCGCAGGCCGAACTTCTCGGAATAGGTTTTTCGGGTGG
The DNA here is from genome assembly GCF_008039485.1 of Methylobacterium sp. WL69. Classification (NCBI taxonomy): domain Bacteria; kingdom Pseudomonadati; phylum Pseudomonadota; class Alphaproteobacteria; order Hyphomicrobiales; family Methylobacteriaceae; genus Methylobacterium; species Methylobacterium sp. WL69. The sequence goes on from NZ_VRUZ01000141.1 coordinate 917, forward strand.
TCTGCTTCACCGGCTCGGCGCCGGACACGATGTAGCGCAGGCTCCGCAGGTCGTAGGAATGGGCCATCTTGGCGTAGCCCGCCAGGAAGGTGTCGGTGCCGAACAGGACCGTGGAATTCGAGCCGTACACGAGCTCCGGCACGATCCGGTAATGCAGGGGCGACGGGTAGAGGTAGACCGGGACCCCGGAGACCAGGGGCAGGATCAGCCCCGCCGTCAGGCCGAAGGCGTGGAACACCGGCAGCACGTTGAACACCTTGTCGGTGGGCCCGAAATCGATGCGGGCGGCGACCTGGGCGGTGTTGGCGAGCATGCAGCGATGGGCCAGGACCACGCCCTTCGGGGTGCCCTCCGAGCCCGAGGTGAACAGGATCGCGGCCGGATCGTCGCCCTTGCGCGCCACCAGGGGTTTACGCGGCGCGAAAAAGCCCCGGATCTTGTCGGCCGTGGTCACGGTGGCGCGCACGTCCTCCAGGTAGACGAGCGTGACGGTGCCCTGGATCGCCTCGACGAGGGGCCCGAGGCGGCCCTTCTCGATGAAGGCGCGCGAGGTCAGGATCGTGTCGACCTGCGCCGCCCGGCACGCCGAGAGCACGTTGGCGGGGCCGGCGGAGAAGTTGATCATCGCCGGCACCCGGCCGGCGCTGGCGAGGGCGAAGAACGTCACCGCCGCGCCGTTGGCGTTGGGCAGCATCAGCCCGATGGGCTTGCCCTCCCCGGCCAGCGGCATGAGCTTGCGGCCGAGGATGTTGGCGCCCATGACGAGGCGGGCATAGCTGAGCTTGCCCGTGACCGGGTCTTCCAGGGCGTTGCGGCGCCAACCGTGGTCGGTGCCGGCCTGGATCAGGGCGCTCATGACGCTGCGGTCGATGTCGGCGGTCTCGAACACGAGGTCCGACATGACGTCGTAGAGGGCGGCGCCCGCCGCGCGGCGGCGGTGCTTGCCCTTGAGGGCCGGGTCGATGACCAGCTTGACCGGGGGCAGGATGGTCACGGTGACCTTCGGCCACCAGCGCCGGCGCACCTGGGCGCGCGACAGGCGCGAGAACGCGGTCTTCTCCAGGCCGTCGATCTTCACCGGCACCACCCAGGCGTCGGACTTGTCGGCGATGAGGCCGGCGCCGTCATAGACCTTCATCAGGCTTCCCGTCACCGTGAGCCGGCCCTCGGGGAAGATGATCAGGGTCTCGCCGTCGCGCACGGCCTTGATCAGGGTGCGGGTGGCCAGCGGCCGGGTCGGGTCGAGGGGCATCGCCTTGGTCATGGCGAGGAACGGCTTCACCCACCAGCGCTGGGCGATGCCGTGGTCGACGGCGAAGACCGGCTCGCGGTCGAGGAGCGAGAGGGCCAGCGGCGCGTCGAGGAACGAGACGTGGTTGAGGGCGATGATGGCGTTGGGGCCGGCCTTGTCGACGTTGTCGAGGCCGCGCACCTCCAGGCGGTAGAACGCCCGGAACACGATGGAGAGGAAGTCGCGGAACGGGCTCGTGGGCAGCACCGCGAGGATGACCGCGCCGGCGACGAGGTTGAGGACGCCGATGAGGGTGAGCAGGGCCGCCATGGACCAGCCGGCCGCCTGCAGGGCGGCGAGGCCCAGGGCCCCGGCCACCATGAAGGCGGCGGTGAGGACGTTGACGGCGCCGATGACCCGGGCGCGCCGGTCCTTGTCGGTCCAGGCCTGCACGGCGGCAAACGACGGCACGATGTAGAGGCCGCCCGCTACGGCCAGCCCGGCGAAGGCCGCCGTGATGCGCAGGCCCGTGCCCGTGGCGAGGAAGTCGCCGGCGCCGAGGATGTCCCCCGAGACCGGGGGCAGATGCGCCACGGTCCAGGCGAGATCGAGGGCGAACACGCCCATGAGCAGGGCGCCGATGGGGGTGGGCAGGAGCACGATGCGCCCGCTCGCCAGCCACGAGGCGAGGCCGGAGCCCACCGCGATGCCCACGGAGAACACGGCGAGCAGCAGGGTCACCACGGTCTCGGAGCCGTGGAGGCTCGTGCGCACCAGGACCGGCAGCAGGGCTAGGATCACGGCGCCGACGAGCCAGAACCAGCTGACGATGACGGCGCCGCGCCACATCCGCGTGTCGCGCCAGATCTCGCGGATCAGGCTCGCCGTGGAGCGCAGGACGTTGGGGTCGACCCGGAGGGTCGGGGCGGCCTCGCCCGTGGCCGGGATCATCCGGGCCGAGAGCCAGCACAGGACCGCGAACACCATGATGAGGGCGCTGAAGGCGAAGGCGTCGCCGCCCATGGCGGTGGCGAGGCCGGCCACGATGGTGCCGAGCAGGATGGCGAGGAAGGTCGCGGCCTCGACCAGGGCGTTGCCGGCGGTCAGCTCTTCCCGCTTCAGGTGGTCCGGCAGGATGCCGTACTTGATCGGGCCGAACAGGGCCGCGATGGTGCCGAACAGGCCGAGCGCCACGAACAGCACCGGCACGGAGTGGAGCCAGAACCCCAGCGCGGCGGCGGCGGCTCCGAAGATCTCGGCGAATTTCAGCCGTTTGGCGATGAGCGCCTTGTCGTAGCGGTCGGCCATCTCGCCGCCGAGGCCCGACAGGATGAAGAACGGCCCGATGAACACCGCGCCCGCCAGGGTGACGAGCATGCCCGAGCCCTCACCCTCGCCGCCGACCTTGAACAGGATCAGGAATACGAGGGCGTTCTTCAGGAAATTGTCGTTGAAGGCCGAGAAGAACTGGCACCAGAACAGGGGCGCGAACCGGCGCGTGGTCATCAACGTACGAAACATCACGGGTCTCCTTGGCGGCACCATGACTGCCCGGCGAGGGACGAAGCGTCAAACACCTTCGTGAACAGGCCGGTGGACGCGTCGCGTCGCTCCGATTGAACGTCGTTCAAATATCGGCGGCGCGCAACCGGTCCTGCGGCCGATCCGGGGGCCGCCGTGCGGACGCGCACGGGACAACCCGGACCCGGCGCGGCTATCCCCGACGGGCGATGCTGACAAAACCGCCCGATCTTCGCCGGGGTCGCTCCCATCACGGATGCGTGATACTATAGTGTAACATTGCTGAGGTCGCGAATCCCGCGCGACCGGAGGGAGCACGGAGCCTTGACCAAGACGGCACGGCGCGGAACGGGACCGCGCGGCGACCACAACCGCGAGGAATTCCAGGCCCTCGTCGCCAAGGCGGCCGAAGGTCTGGTGCGCCAGGAGGGGCTGCGCGGCCTCGGCATGCGCCGCCTCGCGGCGGCCATCGGCTACGCGCCGAACTCGATCTACAATGCGGTGGGCGACCTCGACACGGTGGTGCTGCGGGTCAACGCCCGCACCCTGGAGCGCCTGCACGACGCCCTGGTGGCGGCGGTCTCGGACGCGGCGACGCCGCGCGACAACGCCGTGTCCGTCGCGGACGCCTACCTCGCCTTCGTGCAGGCGGACCCGCAGGTGTGGAGCCTCGTGTTCGAGCACACCCTGGCGCCGGATTCGGCGTTTCCCGAGTGGTACGGGCAGGCGCTCACCCGCACCACCGACCTCGTCGACCGGGTGCTCCAGCCGATGATCCCGGACGCCGACGAGCGCCGGCAGGCGGTGGCGACCCTGTGGGCCGGCCTGCACGGCCTCGCCTCCCTCTCGACCTCGCGCAAGCTCGCGGTGCTGACCCCGGAGCCGCCCCGCGACCTCGCCCGCCTCCTCGTGCGCCGCTTCCTGGGCTGAGGCGGCCTCACCCGATGGCCCCGGCGTCCTTCAGGGCCGCGAGGGCCGGGCCGTCGAGGCCGAGCCAGTCGGCGAGCACCGCGTCGGTGTGTTCCCCCAGGGCCGGGGGCGGGGCGGCGTAGGCCACGGGCGTGCCCGAGAGGTTGAGGGGATTCCGCACCAGGGCGACGGTGCCGGCGCGGGGATGGGGGAGGTCGACGCGCAGGCCGCGGGCGATCACCTGGGGATCGGCGAACACCTCGGCCAGGGTGTTGACCGGCCCGCACGGCACGCCGACGCCCTCCAGGGCCGCCACCCAGTCGGCGGTCCTGCGCTGGCGGGTCGCGGCGCCGATGAGGGGTACGAGGAGGGCGCGGTTCTCCACGCGGGCCCGGTTGGTGGCAAAGCGCGGGTCGGTGCCCCATTCGGCGAAGCCGAGGACGCCGCAGAGGCGCGCGAACTGCCCGTCATTGCCGACCGCCAGGATCATGGCGCCGTCCCCGGTCGGAAAGTCCTGGTAGGGCACGATGTTGGGATGGGCGTTGCCGAGGCGCCCCGGCGCGACCCCGGTGGTGAGGTAGTTCATCGCCTGGTTGGCGAGGCTCGCCACCTGGGTGTCGAGCAGGGCGAGGTCGATGTGCTGGCCCTCGCCCGTGCGGGCGCGGGCTGTGAGCGCCGCCAGGATGCCGATGGCGGCGTAGAGGCCGGTGACGATGTCGGTGATGGCGACCCCGGCCTTCTGCGGCCCGGCCCCCTCGGCGTCGCCGGGGGCGCCCGTGATGCTCATGAGGCCGCCCATGGCCTGGATCAGGAAGTCGTAGCCGGCCCGCCCCGCATAGGGGCCGGTCTGGCCGAAGCCTGTGATGGAGCAGACGATGAGGCGCGGATTCAGGGCCCGCAGCGTGGCCGGATCGAGGCCGTACCGGGCCAGGCCCCCGACCTTGAAGTTCTCGATGAGCACGTCGGCCCGCGCCGCCAGCGCCCGGATCACGCCCTGGCCCTCCGGGGTGGCCATGTCGACGGCCACGGACGTCTTGTTGCGGTTGGCGCAGAGGAAGTAGGCGGCGACGTCGGTCTCGCGGCCGTCCGCGTCGCGCAGGTAGGGCGGCCCCCAGCGGCGGGTGTCGTCGCCCCCTTCGCCGTCGGGACCTTGCGGGCGCTCGATCTTGACCACCTCGGCGCCGAGGTCGCCGAGCACCTGGCCGGCCCAGGGACCGGCGAGGATGCGCGACAGGTCGAGGACGCGCAGTCCTGCGAGGGCCCCGCCGGGCGCCTTGTTCTCCGGTATCCTCGAGGTGTCGGCCACGTTCTCTCCCGAGCTGCAGACGGGCCCGCGTGTCGCCGAGAGGGTGAGGCGGAGCGCGAGTCCTCCACGCGATTCAGGCCCCGTGATTGCAGATGGACGGCGCCGTGTCGAACCGGCACGAGGGCCCGTTGCCGGGGAGGCAGAGTCGTCGGTTTGCATTCCCTCGCCCCGCTCGCGAGGCTACCGGATTCACACATCTCGCGGGCGGCGCAGATCCCCTCTCCTTTCAGGCAGGGCGATCGCATAGGACCTCCGGTGTCATTCCGGGGCGCCGCAGGCGAACCCGGACCCGGAGGGCCGCGCCGGAGGCGTGCAATCCAGAGCCGCCGACAGCGCAAGGCCTTGCTGGACCAGTGTTTCTGGTTCCCGGGTTCCGCTGCGCGGCCCCGGGATGACACAGCGTTGCGGGAGGGCCCAACGCCCCAAACGCCATCTGCGATCGCCCTGCCTGAAAGGAGAGGGAGCCCGCCGCGCTCCACGCCAGGGCAGCGTAGCTTCCGAAAGCTTCCGCCGAGCCGATGTGTGAACACGGTCGGCACGCGGGGAGAGGAGGCGTGCGTCGCAACCGTTTGTTCGGACGGGAACGAACGGCGCCCCCCGGCTCAGTTCGCCCGGCGGGACAGGGACACGGCGTAGGCCGGGGAGCGGGCGGCGAACATCGGGTCGGTGGCCGGTCCGGCGACGCCGTCGGGCAGGCTGACGACGGGATCGAAGGTGGCGGCGTCGCAGGTGGCGTCGGGCTCGATGGCGGTGATGGCGACGGTGCCGAGCGTCACCGACTTGCGCTCCTCAGGCCACGCGACGGTCGGATCGTTCACCGGATCGCCCGTCTCGGCCAGCACGGCCACGAGGGCGAAGCTCGCCGGCCCCTTGGACAGGCGCTCCTTCAGCTCGTCGGCGTAGAAGCTGTCGGGCTTGGCCTTGAGCTCGTCGTCGGTGAGGCCGAGCTGGCCGGCGCTCGCGACCCATTTCAGCTTCGCGACGGTGGCGGCGCCCTTGGCGTTGGTGAGGGTGTAGGCGTGCACGCCCCAGTAATCGACGCCGGCGAAGCTCGCCGGCACCGGCCGGGCGTTGAGCCACGCGGCCTGGCGCGTCGTCTCGGGATTGGCGGCGGCGAAGGCCTTGATCTTGTCGGCATCCGGCTTCCCGTCCGGTCCCGGCGCCCGCACGGTGGCGAAGTCGAGGAGCTGCTGCGGCGTCCGGGTCGAGAACACCGGCGCGGAGATCACGACGAACACCATGTCGCCGGACGGGTCGGTCATCCGCATGGCGAAGCCCCGGGTGACGGGCTTGGCCTTGTCGGAGATCTTGGGGTTGGAGCCGCCCATGGAGAACCGGGCCGTCACCGGCACGGTCTTGGCGAAGTGCGGCGCCTTCGACAGGCCCGGCGCCTCGGCGGACGGGGTGAAGCTGCCTTTGAGGCACACGCCCTTGGCGCCGCTCCCGCGCACCTTCGGCTGGTTGCCGCCGGCGGCGAACAGGGCGTCGACGATCGCCCCCGGATCGGCGTCATGCCCTGCGGTGTTCTGGGCCGAAGCCCCCCCGGTCAGGAGGCTTGCCGTCAGGACGGTGGCGGCGAGGACGGGCGAGGACCGCAGCATGGGAAGCCTTTCGTCGAAGGGATTGTGGGAGGGGGCCGTGCGGGGG
>NZ_VRUZ01000142.1:0-7421 GCF_008039485.1 Methylobacterium sp. WL69
AGCGCCAGACCCTGATGGATCGCCGCTTGCGCCACCACGCGCAGGCCGCCTAACCTCTCACCCCAGATGGACCAGAGCCTCCGCTCCTGAACACCGCTGAATGTCCCAAATCATCTGACGACGGACAAGATTTTTTGTTCCTCGATTACGTCAGCAACTCTAAGCTGACATAATTCCCCGGCCCGAGCACCTGTGAACAGGGCCAGGGCTGGAACCCAGAACCGGTGCGGGTGGGTAAATCGCATTGGCGCAAGCGCAGCGAACACCAGCTCCAACTCCTCAGGAGTGAAGCCTCGCCGTTTCACCTGTGCCCGTGCCTTCTCAACCAAGCCCTTGGCCGGATTGCGCTCTGCTAATTCCTCATCGACAGCCCAGTTTAGAAGGGCCGACAAATTGTTCATGTAGGAGGCCACGGTGGTGGGGGAGAGCCGCGCAACGCCGTTGATGTCGGCAATCTTGATTGCCTCAGTGAGCGATAGCTTCGGAAAGCGTTTGCTCGCGTTCGACGGCACGCGGCCAAGAAAGTCGCGAACTGCGCGGCAGTCCTCACGACGAATGTCGCGCACCAACTTGCCCGGCCCAAGCGCCTCCTCCAGCGCCCTAAAAACGTGGCTGTATTTACGGTCCGTGCTCTCACGTCCATGGGCCCTCTCACGGTCTGCCCGGTATCGCGAGATTAGTTGCGCCACTGTGAGCTGCGCGGGCGATGCGGCTGCATGAGCCGTAACTTGACGCTGAAACAGCGGAGCATCAGCCGTGACTGGTCGACCTAGAGCGAAGTTTTGCGCCAGCTCATTTTCTGCTCGCAGAGCGTGAGCCACAAGCTCTAGTAGGTAACGGTACTGCTTGCCCGTGCGATCGACCGCAGGCCGCCCTCTGCCGACGCGTCGGCTCAACGACGGCATACCAGCAGCAATTAGAAGTGCGTCCACACTGGTGCGAGCAGCGTCTGGCTCATTCAAATGAGCTGCGTCTTGCTCCAAAAGCACAAGTAACTCGGCCTCCTCGCCAACTTGGCAGAGGGGGCGACGCAAACCCTCGCGGCTCTCGAACCATGTTTGGACGAGGATCTCAAGCTGGACGTTGCTCAGATCCTCCAGTCGACCCTCGTTAAGGGCCAACGTCGTAGCGTCTCGTCCGGCCAGTTCCGCGCGAGCTGCGTCGAATTCACGCGCAATGCGAGCCTGCTCCTCCCGGTATCGGCCAACGGCTTCACGGTGGTCGCTGGTGCGGAGGCTAACCACAACGTGCTCTCTTTTGTCGACTGCACGCAGGTCGGCAGGCACGCGGACACGTACATAGTACCTGTCACCGCGCTTCCATAGGTTCGGATACCGGGCCAACTCAGGCCCGTCCTTGTGTGACATCAGTGTGTGACAGACGGCGCGAAATAGCCCAACATTCCGAAAGACCTACATGAAAGCAGGACGTTAAGGAAGTAGTGGTGGGCCCGGCAGGACTCGAACCTGCAACCAGACCGTTATGAGCGGGTCCGGGGCACGTCATTTCCCCTTCGGACGCGCTCTTGGGACACCCTCCCGGATCGTCCCAAATCGCCCCCGATCACCCCCGTTTCTGTCCCCAATCAGTCCCCCTAGAACAAACGCGAACATCAGGCCGCCCGGCGGGTGAAGGCGTCCTCGACGTCGATCGTCTCGACGACGCGGCGGCCGCCCTTGTCCAGCGCCCCGGCGGCCTCCTCCTGGAAGTCGGGACGGTGGTGGCCGTAGACCTTCTCAAGCATGGCGACGGTCATGCCGAGGAACGCGGCCGCCTGCCAGAGATCCACGCCGGCCTGCATCATCCACGTCGCGCACGTATGGCGCAGCGTGTGTGGCGTGACGTCGGGCCCGAGCCCGGCCGCGGCCACGACCGCCGCGAAACCCTTGTTGACCTCCCCGACGGGCAGCCCACGGAACTCGACGACATGCTCCGGCATGGACCCGTCCTTTCGGGGCGTCCGGGCCCAGCGCCGGATGTGCGCCAGGAGTCGCTTCGGGAGGCGCACCGGAGGCTGGCGCTTCTTCGTTTCGGCGACCCCGAGGCCACGCCGGTGGTAGATCCCCCGCTTGAGGTCGACCCAGCCGCGGCCCTCCGCGGGGGCGAACCCGGCCGAGCAGATCGCGGCCGCCCTGGTTCCCGTGTAGATCCCTACGAGGAGGAAGCGCGCCAGGTGACGGGCTGGGCGCTTGGCGGTCTCGATGACCTGGCCCTTGCGGGGGCCGCGGTGGACGGTCTGGCGCTCAGGCATGTGGAGCATGGTCCGGAGCAGGCGCGCCGCCTCGTCCCGCTCCAGGTAGCGTTCCTTGGGCAGGCTCTTCTCAGGCAGCGGAACCTTCACCACCGCCCGCATATGGCCCTCGCGCAGGTAATGGTTCAGCGCCGACTGGAGGTCCTCCAGCTCGCGGCGCACCCCGGCGTCCGTGACCGTGCGCGGGCGCTTGCCGGTGCTGTCGGGGCGGGCCGACTTCCACGCGGTCTTCTTCCGCCACGCGCCGTACGCCCGGACCGACTTGCCGTTGACCTCCGCGACGCGCTTGCCCTCCCACCACGTCCCGAGCTGCAGGAGGCGGGCGGCCGTCTTCTCGGGCCGGGCGTGCGCGGGCGCCTTGTCCTCGGCGTAGACCGTCAGGACGTCCGTCACGAAGATCTCGCCGAGGGCGCGGTCCTCCTCCCTCGCCGGGTTGTGCTTGCGCGTCAGGTAGTCGGCGAGCGCCGGCTCAGCCGCGCCGCGGCCTCGGTCAGGAAGTTCAGGGAAGACCGGGCAGCCGGTTGCGACGTTAAGCTTGCCGTCGCGGACGATCCAAACCGACCGCTTCCGGAGCGACCCGTCATCGTTAAACTCGGGGGGCTTCTCGTAGAGGCGGGGTCCGGCGGCGCGGCGCGGCATCGTTCTCTCCATTCCATGACGATTCGGCGGCTGACGTAGAGCAGCCGGCCATGCCGTTCGGGCCGCAGCTCGCCGCGCTCGATCGCCCCGCGCAGGGCGGCGACCGTAAACACCGGCACGCGCCCGAGAACGGGGTCCGGGATGCAGAGCTCTGGCACCCACACGGCCGTCTCCAAGTCGAGCGGTGCGTCCATGTGGGCGGCCTCGGCGATCTCGCGGCGCCCCTCGAAGAGCACCCCGACTATGAGCTGGTATTCGGGCATGGCGCATGCGTTCGCCATCGGCGGGGGGAGGTCAACGGCTACCGGCGTAGGTTCCGCCCTCAAGGTAAACATCGTTCCCATCCCCGTCGCTGGGCCCAGGCGATCCGGCCAGGAGATCGTCAACCCTTGCGCGAATCCGTCCTTGCCTGCCGGCCACCGATCGGCGAGGCCGGGGGGGGCCGTCGCGGCCGCGATGTCGGTGGCGGCCTAGGGGGTCTGTGCGTCCGGGGCGGCCGCATCCCGCAGCCGCTCCTCGCGGAAGGCCAGGAGCCTGTCGATCGCCTCCTGGGTTGCTTCGTCCCCGGCACCGTCAATGGCGATGCGGTACGGAAGACCGGTCGGGTCGTCCCAGTATCGGATCGCCACGTACCACGTCGCCCGGGGATAGCCGTCCTCTGCGCCATCGACCTGGCGCACGAAGACCAGGGCCCGCCCCGCTTTGCACGGGTACTGCCCGATGAAGGAGTCGGGGGCGTATCCGTCCTCCTCGTGTTCGAAGGGCGGGCTGGCGACACGGACGGTCCCGTCGGGGTGCGTCTCCAGCCGATCGAGGGGATGCGCATCCTCGACGGCCCCCATGTCGTACGTCCGCAGGTTCTTCGGGAACAAGTGCGCCAGGGGATCGGCCGGGGGATCGGGCTGCTCCTCCGGCTTGGAAGGCGGGGCGGGGCGCCCCGGCTTCGTCGCCTCGGACGGGGAGGCGCCGAGCGCGTCCCAGATGCTGCCTTGCCTACCGTCCGCCACGTCCGATCCTCCCTCTCGCCGCCCCATCGTAGGACGGCCGGCATAACGGACCGTTAGTCGCCCCTCGTCCCAGGGCCCTCTATCGGCACGTCGAGGAGCAGCTCTGCCTCGATGTGGTCGACCATCTGCTCGGGCGTCCTCGGCGGCGGCGGCTCGGGAGGGGACCCCGCCTTGGCCGCGGCGGTCTCGATCCGGGTGCGCTCCTCGGCGAGGGCCGGATCCCACCGGAGCCGGATGAGGTCCGCCCGGAACTGGAGGTTCGCGGCCCATCGAAGAGCCACGGTCGGCAGCTCCGCAAGGATGTCGGCCGGCACGGGGCGGCGGCCTGATATCCAGCCAGCCACCTGGGACTTGTCCCGGTCGAGCGCCGCAGCGACGGGCGTCTGCCATCCCTTCCCGAACGCGATCTGGGCCAGATCGAGGAACGCAATGCGCGTGGCCTTCTGCTCCTCGGAGAGCCTGCTGAGATCGACCTTCAGCTGGCGTCGGACCTTGTCCGTACCGCGGATCGATTCTGCCTTGGTCATGCTCAGGTCCCCAGGATCTTGTAGCATTGGTCAGGCGCAGCGGCCGACAGCCTCGGCGTAGTCGAAGGGTCAGAGGTGTCCCTGGCGATCTCGGCATCCACCCAAGCGAGGTCGAGCCTGATGTCCTCGGCCTCGTCGCCCGAGGCCGCGTCCAACTCGTAGACAAGGTGTTCGCGGTAGGTGTCGAGGGACCCGAAGTCGGCGATGACGCCCTGGCGGCGGATGGATTTGAGCATGACGTCCTCGTGTCGGTGGGATGGGAGAGGGCGGGGATCAGGACCGGGCGAAGGTGGGTTCGTGGTGCGGGTGGACGTACGGCGACACGCCCGTCAGCGTGGCCAAGCGGCTGTACATCGCCTCGGCGTCGGCGATGGAGAGGTCGACGATGGAACGCTCGGCGTCGTAGTCGGCCCCGCCCGCAGCGACGGCCATGGCCGTCCGGACAGCCGGATCGAAGGCGAGGCGAAGGATTTTGCGCAGGGACTGGAGCGAACCCTGATCGAGGTCGACGGCGCCCCACATTCCGTGGATGGCGAACAGCGTGGACAGGGGCGTGATCGGTGAGGTCAGGTGCGTCGGCTCGGCGTAGCCAGCACCCAGGGCGATGCTGTCGAACGTGCCGGGCTTGGGGGTCTTATCGGTCATGATGGTCGTTCCTTCGGGTCGGGGGATCCGGCCCTTTTCGCGGACGCCCCATGGAGGAGGCGGGCCCGAGAAGGGCCGGGGCGCGAGGGCCCCGGCTTGGTTGCGTCAGACGTCGCCGTTGCGGCTGTCGATGTAGGCGGCGACGTCGGTGAGGTTCGAGAAGGGGATCCGCTGCGTCCCGTTCTGGACGTGCCAGGGGGCGACGGAACCGTCCTCGTGCTGCGCGAAGCACCCGGAGGTGCGCCGGTGCAACGTGGCGCTCATCCGGTCGAGGCGGCTCTTCAGGGTATTGCGGCTGGTTGACCTCGACATTGGGGATGCCTTTCGCTGGATGCCCGTGCCCGAGGCCGGCAGGTGGATCGATCGGGCATCCCGCATGGGGTCAGGGGATGGCCGGGGCGCGAAAGCCCCGACGTTGGGGACGTCAGGCAGGCACGGGACACGGACGCTGCGGCAGCTGCTCGGGGATGCCCCGAAGGATGGCGCGGACCGCCTCCTCGCCGGCGGTGTCCGCCGTGACGCCCAGGAGGGCGATCGCGTCCTGAACTTCGACGGAACCCGTCAGGTCGGCATACGCGTCGAGCGAGGCCCGCGCGGTCGCAGCCCGGCCAACGAGATTTTGCAGGGCCTGCTCGACGGACCACCGGAACGCCGAGAGCGACGCAGCTGCATCCTTGACGGCGCGCAGGTCTCTGTCGGCCTGGGCTTTGGCGGCGGCGATGTCAGTCTGGCGCATCGGGTTGATTCCTTGCTGGGATGAAGGCGGCTGCCAGTTCATTGTTCAACAATTTATGAACGTGCCATGCCGCCTTTAATAGGCTTGCTCAACGTTTGTTGAACGACACCGGGACGTAGACGAGACCGTTCCTGAAGATGCGGACGCGGCAGACGCGGGGCGGCCGCCCCGGCTCCAGGACGTCCCGGACCAAGTCGCCGTCCCTCTCAGGGGTCTGCAACCTGAGCCGCAGAGGCGCGATGGCGTTGCGGAGAGGGTCCCGGGTCACCGGCTCAGCGCGTCGATCGATGCGAGATCCTCGGCCGGGATCGAAGGCTCGGACTCCTCGGCGCCGGCGAGAAGACCTTCCATCTTGCGCCTCCTCCTTTCGCGCAGGTGCGCCTTCGCCCGCACGACCTCCGCGTTCAGGACCACCCGCCAGGAGTGGAGCTGAACTTTGGACAGCTCCGCGGCGATGTGGCCCTCCTTCACCGCGTCGAAGCACGCGCCTAGCGCAACGCCCGCCGTCCATCCCGGTACGAAGCCCTGCTCAGTCCAAGCCTCTGGGACATCGTAGTCGGGCCACGTCTCCATGATCGCCGCGAGACAGCTGGCGATCGAGGGCGTGGCTTCCAGGCATGCCTTGCGGGCCAACGTTCGTGTCAGCTTGGCTTGCGTCGCCACCTTCCTGGCGCGGGCGGTCTTGGCCTCGGGAGTGAGGCCCCCGACTTGGACCAAGCAGCAGCCACCACGCGCCGTGTCGATGACCCACGTCGGCTCGGCACGAACCAGTCGCCACGTAGGTTCGTCGGTCTCGGAACGGGCCTCATGCAGGATGCCAAGGCGGACGCCCCAGCCGATGGCGTTGCCGGCGCCCTCCCATGCGCGCCGGTCGGGGACTTTGCGCTCACTGAGCTGGTCGAACTTCAGGGCCATTACGGCATGGTACCGGGGAACGATCGCGTCGCGGGTGAGGACGAGGCCGAGATCACCCTCGAAGGCCTTGCGCATGTCATCGTCGACGTATGCCGCCCAGCGCCTGATGCCGGTGCCGTATGTCGACTTGGCGAACGCCGCCGCGAATGCGACGTGGCACTCCTCGATGGTTGCAGGCGGGCGCAAGCTCCAGCGGGCGGGCATCAGGCCACCGCGCTCGCGATGGCAGCCTCGGCCAGGTCGGCCCGGACCCAGGAGATCGCCGCCTGCGGGGCGAGCCCGGTTCGGCGGCTGAGCTCGACGGCGAGCGCAAGGACCTCCACGTCGAGGCGGCCGTGGAACCCCAGCTCGCCCCGCGCCGGGATGCAGTAGACCTGGATGGGCGCCTCGGCAGCCGGGGCGGCCTCGACGGTCAGGGCGCGCGAATCGGTCGGCGACACGGGGGCTGAGAATGGGACGACGTTCGTCTCGGGCTGAGCCGGCGCCACGGTTTTGGCGTCGAGCGCCCGGCCCCAGGCGGGACGCGTCAGGCCGAGGCGGCGCATGTGGCTGTAGATCGTCGCCGTGGACACGCCCCACCGCTCGGCGAGGTCGGGAGCCCGAGGCGTCTCGGCATGCGCGGCGCGGATCCCCGCGTCGGACAGGACACGGCGCTCGCGACCCTTGGCGACGGTGGGGGTGGGCATGGCGGGGGACTCCGG